>JAUXPG010000266.1 GCA_030683915.1 Gemmobacter sp. | reverse complement strand
GGTTGGTGTCCGGCTGGTTTTCCGCAAGCCGCAGAACCGTTTGCGCCATTGCGGCGCCCGGCAGGAAAGCGGCGCCGGCCAGCAATCCCAGCAATGTTTGGCGAAGTTTCATCCGAGTCTCCCTGTGGTGGTCCATGTTCTTGGGCCGAACAATCATGTGCAACCTTTCACACGTCAATATATTTAAACAGGCATGTTCATAAAAAACGTATTGCGATGTTGGCGATTGACATGCAGATAGCGCGGGACACAAGATATTAAGAACGCGAATGTTCAAAAGGAAGCGCCATGAAGACCACCGTGCATCCCGACAAGCGCAGCCTCGGGCGGGCCGCCGCACGCGAAGGTGCGGCGCTGATCCGCGCGGCCATCGCTGAACGCGGCCGCGCGGCGATCATTGTCGCCACCGGGGCCAGCCAGTTCGAGATGCTGGAACATCTGGTGACCGAAGATGTCGATTGGTCGCGTGTCACGGCCTTCCATCTGGATGAATATGTCGGGCTTGGCACCGACCATCCGGCCAGCTTTCGCGGCTATCTTCAGGCGCGTTTCGTGGCGCCGGTGGGCGCACTGGCCGACTTTGTGGCCGTCAATGGCGATGCCGCCGACCTGTCGGCGGAACTGGCCCGCCTGAATGCCCGCATCTCCGCCGAAACCATCGACGTCTGCTTTGCCGGCATCGGTGAAAACTGCCATCTCGCCTTCAACGACCCGCCAGCCGACTTCGAAACCGAAGACCCCTTCATCATCGTCACGCTCGATGCCGCGTGTCGCCAGCAACAGTATGGCGAAGGCTGGTTCCCCACGCTGGATGACGTGCCGCAACAGGCCATTTCCATGTCGGTGCGCCAGATCCTGAAATCGCGCCGCATCATCCTTGCCGTGCCCGATGCCCGCAAGGCCCCGGCCGTCAAGGCCGCGCTGGAAGGGCCGGTCACCCCGCTTGCCCCCGCCTCGGTCCTCCAGCGGCACAAGGGCGTGACGCTTCACCTCGACCCGGCCTCGGCAAGCCTTCTTGTGTCCGCGCAGGGCTAAGGGGGTGCGGGCGGTGCAGGGCGAAGGGCTTTTCGATCTTCAGGTCAACGGCTACGCGGGGGTCGATTTCAACGACGCCGCGCTGACGGCCGACCGGCTGGATGCCGCGCTGGAGGCGATGCTGGCCGACGGTGTGACCGGGTGTCTGCCCACGCTTATCACCGCGACGCCCGCCGACCTGCGCGCCCGCTTCGCCGCATTGGATGCCGCCGTGCGCGACAGCCGGCTTGGGCGGCGCATGGTGCCGGGCTATCATCTGGAAGGCCCGTTCCTGAACGACGCTGACGGCTATTGCGGCTGCCACCCGGCCTCGGCCATGACCGACCCCGACATCGCGCTGGTCGCAGATATCGAATCCACGCTGTCCCGGCCCATCCTGCTTGTCACGCTTGCGCCAGAACGCGCGGGCGGCGTCGCGGCGGTGCGCCACTGGGCCGATGCGGGCAAGACGGTGGCCGTGGGCCATTCCGCCGCCGGGTTCGCCTGCATCCGGGCGGCGGCGGATGCGGGTCTTAGCCTGTCCACCCATCTGGGCAATGGCCTGCCGCAGACCATGCCCAAGCTTGACAACACCCTGCTGGCACAGCTGGCTGAACCCCGCCTGACCGCCTGCCTCATCGCCGATGGCCTGCATATCCCGCCCGAGGCGCTGCGCGCGTTGATTGCGCTCAAGGGGCCCGATCGTTGCGTGCTGGTGACCGATGCGGTGCTGGCCGCTGGCATGCCGCCGGGGCCTTACCGCTTTGCCGGGATGGCCGCGACGTTGCAGCCCGATGGCCGCGTCACGCCCGAATCCGGCATCGGGCTGGCGGGGTCGGCGCTGCGGCTGGATCAGGCGGTGCGCAACCTTGTGGACTGGTCCATCACCGACCCGGCGCAGGCGGCGGCGATGGCGGGTCCGGCGGCGCGGGCGGTTCTGGCGCGGTCCTTCGCCCGCTTCGGCATCCGGTGCGAACCCGGGCGCGTCACATGGTCCGCCGATCTGCGGCCCGAAGTGACGCAGATGCCCGACCTGCTGCACAACCAATGACCGCGCCGCTCCGGCTTGGCCTTGTGGGGTGCGGCACCTATGGGATGCAGATGCAGCGCGTCTTTGCCGCGCAACAGCGGATGGGCCGGGTGCATCTGGTGGCGCTGGCCGAACCCGACGCCGCGCGCCGCGCGCGGGCGCAGACCGGCTTTGACGGCGCGGTGTTTGCCGATGCCGCCCGGATGATGGCCGACTGCCCGATGGATGCCGTGCTGATTGCCACGCCCGACCATCTGCACGCCCCGGTCATCGACATGGCCTTGCACCACGGCCTGCACGTGCTGACGCAAAAGCCGCTGGGCACCGACCCGGCGCTGGCCACGCGGCAGGTCGCAGCCTTCGCGCAGGCGGGGCTGATCCTCTATGTCGATCTGCACAAACGGTTCGACCCTGCCCACATCCGCCTGCGCCACGACATCGCCTCAGGCGCTTTCGGTCGGCTGCTGTATGGCAGCGTCCACATGGAAGACCGGATCGAGGTTCCCTCGGTCTGGCTGGCCGACTGGGTGCGCCAATCGTCGCCCGCGTGGTTTCTGGGGGTGAACTTCTTTGACCTTGTGACATGGGTGACCGGGCTGGAACCGGCGCGGGTGTTCGCCACCGGGCAAACCGGCGTGCTGGCCGCGCTGGGCTTTGCCGGGGTGTGGGACAGCGTTCAGGTCAAGGTCGATTACGTCGGTGGCATGTCGATGCACTATGACCTGTCCTGGGTGCTGCCGGCCGCGTTTCCCTCGGTCGTCAACCAAGGCATCCGCCTTGTCGGCACCGCAGGTCTGGCCGAGGTCGACAGTCAGGACCGCGGCTATTTCAGCGCCACCGCCGCCGCGCCCGGCAGTGTGCAGGCGAACCCTTTCGGCATGTATGACAGGCTGGACCCCCGCTTTGGCCCCGTGCCCGACGGATATCTGCGTCAGGCCATGACCGGCTTTCTGAACGTGCTCGAGGCGCACCGCGCCGGGATCGGCCTTGCCGACCTTGCAGGCACCTATCCCGACGGAGCATCGGCGCTGACCTCGGTTCGTCTGGCCGCGGCGGTGGACCAAAGCCTTGCCAGCGGGCGGCCCGAACCCGTGCTGCCCCCCGCCTGATCCGCCCGGTCAGTCCAGCCGGTCCGGCAACACCAGCCCGCGCAGCGCCTCGGCCACCGGCAACGCCCGCTTGCCTTCGCGCTGGACGTGCAAGATATCGACAGCCCCGCCGCCGCAGGCCACCCGCAAACCATCGCCCGGCAACCGCGTGCCCGGCTCGGCCCTGCCCGCATCCTCGACCGCGACCGCGCGCAGCAGCTTCAGCCGTTCGCCCCCCATCATGCACCACGCGCCCGGAAACGGCGACAGGCCCCGTATCAGGCGGGCAACCTCGGGGGCAGGGCGCGCCCAGTCCACCCGGGCCTCGGCCTTGTCGATCTTGCGGGCATAGGTCACGCCGTCGTCGGGCTGCGGCTGCGCCACCAGTTCACCCAGCCGGTCCAGCGCCTGCACGATCAGCGCGCCCCCCATCGCCGCCAGCAGGTCGTGGAGATCGGCCGTGGTGTCTTGCGCCCCGATCGGGGTGGCGGCGCGCAACAGCACCGGCCCGGTGTCCAGCCCCGCCTCCATCTGCATGATGCAGACGCCGGTTTCCGCGTCACCGGCCATCACCGCCCGATGGATCGGCGCCGCCCCGCGCCAGCGCGGCAACAGGCTGGCGTGGATGTTCAGGCACCCATGGCGCGGCGCGTCCAGCACCGGCTGCGGCAGGATCAGCCCATAGGCCACCACCACTGCCACATCGGCGCCAAGCGCGGCAAATTCGGCCTGCGCTTCGGCGCCTTTGAGGCTGGCGGGGTGGCGCACCGGCAGGCCCAAGGCCTCGGCCGCCGCCTGCACCGGCGACGGGCGCACCTGCTGCCCGCGCCCGGCGGGGCGCGGCGGCTGGGTATAGACAGCGGCCACATCGTGCCCCGCACCCACCAGCGCCTGCAGCGCCGGAACGGAAAACTCGGGCGTGCCCATGAACACCACCCGCATCACGCCGCCCCCAGCTTGCCCGCCCGCCGCAGCAGCATGTCGCGCTTGAGCTTCGAGAGCCGGTCGAAATACATCCGCCCCTCCAGATGGTCGATCTGGTGCTGCACGCTTGTCGCCCAGAGGTGAACGAAATCCCGTTCCTCCACCGCGCCCGCCGCGTTCAGAAACCGCACCGTCACCGCCCTTGGCCGCGACACCACCGCCGACACGCCGGGCAGGTTGGGGCTTGCCTCGTCATGCTCGCGCATCTGCCCCGAAGCATGCACGATTTCCGGGTTTGCCATCAGCACCGCCTGACCGCGCGCATCCGAACCATCCACCACCGCCAGCCGCAGCATCACGCCGATCTGCGGCGCGGCAAGGCCGACGCCGGGCATCGCATCCATGGTTTCCACCATGTCGGCCCAGATGCGGCGGATATCATCGGTAATCGCCTCCACCGGCGCGGCAGGGGTTTTCAGGCGCTTGTCGGGCCAGCGAAGGAACGGGCGGATCATGGGGCCTCGGGCGGTTGCGGTGTCAGGCGGGGCCTAGCATCTGCAGGCGCCCCGCGTCCATCCCGATGGTCAGGCCGCCGCGCCCGCAGCCGCCAGCGCGGCCAGCGCAGGCGACGCCGCCACGCGCGCGGCCTCGGGCATCAGGTCGATGCACAGCCGGCCATACAGATGGTCAAGCTCGTGTTGCGCGCAGGTCGCGGCAAAGCCGGTCAGCCGTTCTTCCAGCACCGCGCCCGACAGATCGGTCCATTGCAGCGTGATCTCCGCCGGGCGCGTCACCTCGGCGGGAACACCGGGGATCGACAGGCAGCCTTCCATGCAGGTTGCGACCTCATCCGACCAGTCGAGGATTTCGGGATTGAGGCAGATGCGCGGCGACGGGATGCCATCCTTCCACGTCACATCCATCACAAAGATCCGCAGCATGGCGCCCGCCTGCGGCCCGGCCAACCCCCGGCCCGGCGCAGCATACATCGTGTCCAGCATATCGGTGGCCAGCTTGCGCAGGTCATCGTCGATCTGCAGCACCGGAAGGCACGGCAAACGCAGCCGCGGGTCGGGAAACCGCAGGATCGGCAGCACGGCCATCAGGCGCTCCGCGCCCGGTCGCGTTTCAGCTTTTCCATCTTGCGGGTGATCAGCTGGCGCTTGATCGGGCCCAGATAATCAATGAACAGCTTGCCATCCAGATGGTCGATCTCGTGCTGCACGCAGGTCGCCCAGAGGCCGGTAAAGGATTCCTCCTGCACCGCGCCATCCAGATCGGTCCAGCGCACGCGCACCTCGGCGGGGCGGGTCACATCGGCATATTGGTCGGGAATCGACAGGCAGCCTTCCTCGTAGGTGCTGGTGTCCGGCGATGACCACAGGATTTCCGGGTTGATCAGCACCATCGGGCGCGGCGGTTCCGGCGCCTTCATGCAGTCCATCGTAAGCACCCGCAGCATGACCCCCACCTGCGGCGCGGCCAGCCCGATGCCCGGCGCGTCATACATCGTGGCCAGCATGTCATCGGCCAACGCGCGGATCTCGCCGGAAATGGCGGTCACCGGGGCGCAGGGCTTCTTGAGCCTCGGGTCGGGATGGATCAGGATGGGGCGCAGGGTCATGGCGATGATTTAAAAGAACGCGCGCCGCCGCGCAATGGCAAGGCAGGGGCCGCGGACGCGCCAAGGCAAAGGACGGATAGTTTGGCATGCGGGCTATACTTGGATAAAAATTCTGAAACAGTGAAAGATTTCAGGATGATTTTCCGCTTTGCATCCTGTATCCGGAACAAATCAGCGCAACGCGACAGGCAGGGCCATCCTTATGAACTTTGACGAGATCATCGACCGGCGCGGCACCCATTCCGTGAAGTGGGACATGATGGAAAAACTCTACGGCGTGCCGGCCGACACCGGGCTGTCCATGTGGGTGGCCGACATGGATTTCCGCCCCCCCGCCTGCATCCAGCGCGCGCTGAAAGGCATGCTCGACCACGGCATCTACGGCTATTTCGGCGATGACCGCGCCTATCTCGACTCCATCCGCTGGTGGATGGCAACGCGCCACGGCTGGGATGTCGCGCCCGAGGCAATTCTGACCGCGCACGGGCTGGTCAACGGCACCTCGCTGTGCGTCAACGCGCTGACCGCGCCCGGCGATGGCGTGGCCGTGATGGCCCCGGTCTATCATGCCTTTGGCAAGGTGGTGCGCGGGTCTGGCCGACGGCTGGTTGAACTGCCGCTCAAGACCGAAGCCGGGCGGCTGGAAATGGACTTTGCCGCATGGGACGGCATGATCGACCCCGGCACCAAGATGCTGATCCTGTGTTCGCCGCACAACCCCGGCGGCCGGGTCTGGACCGCCGAAGAACTGCGCGGCGTGGCCGATTTCTGCCGCCGCCACGATCTGATCCTCGTTTCAGACGAAATCCACCACGACCTCGTGTTCCCCGGAGCCACCCACACCGTCATGGCCAAGGCCGCGCCTGACGCGCTGGACCGCATGATCCTGCTGACCGCCACGACCAAGACCTTCAACATCGCCGGCAGCCACACCGGCAACATCATCATCCCCGACCCCGCCTTGCGCAAGCGGGTGGCCGACTTTGCCTTTGGCTTGGGGATTTCCGGCAATTCCTTTGGGCTGATCATGGCGACGGCGGCCTACAGCCCCGAAGGCGCGGAATGGGTGGATGCGCTGGTCAGCTATCTGGATGGCAACCGCAAACTGTTCGACGCAGGCGTGAACGCCATTCCCGGCGTCGCCTCGATGGCGCTGGAATCGACCTATCTGGCCTGGGTCGATTTCGCGGGCACCGGCATGGCACCTGCGGAATTCATCGCCCGCGTGGAAAAGGGTGCAGGCATCGCGGCGAACCACGGGTCCAGCTTTGGCCTGAACGGCGACAGCTTCCTGCGCTTCAACCTTGCCACCCCGCGGTCGCGCATCGAACAGGCGGTCGAACGCCTGCAAGCGGCGTTCGCCGACCTTCAGTGACCCGAACGGCCTGACCCGCCCGTTTGCCGGTCAGGCCGCCGCGATGGCGCGTTCAATCCATGCCCGCGTGTCGGGAAGGGCCTGTTCCAGCCGCCGCAGATCGTTGACGCAGAGGAACTTGGACTGCGGGAGCGTGGCGCGCTGCAAGCGGGCGCGCAGCTCATCCGGCGGCGTGTCATGCGCGGCGGTGCTGTGCAGGTGCAGATGGTCCGCCACCGGATGCAGCCGGAAGGCACCGGCGCGCAGACAGGCGTGATTGTGCAACCCGACCGGAAGGAACTGCGCGATGTCGCGGAACCTGTGGCCCAGATTGGCCTGCCATACGGCCTTGTGGCGCCCGGCCAGCCGCGCCATCACCGACCGCCGCATCGGATGCACCACATGGGCGCTGGCCCACATCCGCGCCGCCGAAAAGCCCGCCAGCCGGGCGGCGTTGATCTGCACATGGCTGTGGAACAGCGCCGGATCATCACGGCTCGCGGCATCGGCGGCCAGCGCCGACAGATCCACCCACCGCCCGCGCAGCACCGGCACCCCGGACACGAACACATCTGACGGGGCCAGCGGCGCGGTCAGGAACACATCGTCGTTGAAATAGACGAAATGCTCGGCCAACCCCGGTATGCGCCAAAGCTGGGTTTCGATCGCCAGCGAATTGAACGTCGGAAGGTGGTGCTCGGCCCCCGCGAACACCGCGCGGTGGTCAACCACCGCGACCCGCGCGCGAAATCCATCGGGCAGCGCCGACAGGTCGGGCCGCTGGTCATCGGTCACGATCCAGACCCGCCGCAGCCAAGGCGCATGGTTGGCCAGCGCGCGCAGGCAATAATCCAGCTCGACACTGTCGCCCCAGCGATGCGGGTTGATGGCGTTTTCGTGCAATCGCCCGGTCGCGCGGGCCTGCGCCGCCCGGCGCTTGGCCAGATGTGCGGGGTCTGCCCCGTCCACCCATGTGATGACGGCGTCAATGGCGGGCTGGCTTGTCACGGGCGGCTCACTTTTATGTCAGGTGCCGTCGTCGGTCTAGCGCGAAGCCGCCCCACGACAAGCACCGTTCGTGCCTATACCGCGCCGTGCCTGCGGGTCAGGCCGCCGCCAGACAGCCGGCCAGCGCCGCCATGTCATCGGTCAAAAGCTGAACCGGCACGCTTTGCACCAGATCGGGAAAGCGGTGCGGCCCGGTGAAGGCCTCTACAAAGGCGGCGCCAAAGCCCGCTTCGATCACCCCGCGCGCCACCGAACCGGCCAGAAACAACCCGTCGCGCGGCAGATACTGCAAGGCCACGTCCTGCGCCCAGGCCCCCATCGCGCGGGCGAACAGCTCCAGCGTCGCCGCCGCCCGCGCATCGCCGGCATGATGCGCCGCGATGATGGCGGCCCCCTCCAGCGCGGTGCCATGCAGCGCGCCATGCAGCCGCGCAAGGCCCCGCCCGGCAAACAATTCCTCGGTGGAAAAGAATGCAGGCGGCAAGGTGCCGAGCCGGTCCACCAGCACCTGCACCACCGATGACGGCAGGCTCTGGTGCCCGGCTTCGGCCTCCAGCACCACCAGCGCGGCACGGCCCGTGGCCACCAGACTGGCGTTGACCCCGGTGCCAAGGCCCAGCACCAGCCGCTGACCGTTCGGGTTGGCAATGGCGGGCGGCGGGGTCCAGACCGCGCGGCTGGCCGACGGGCCCAGACCGGGCAGCGCATGGCCCAGCGCCGCCAGATCGTTGATCAGCGTCACCGGCGCCCCCAACCGGGCCGACAGCGCGGCGGCGTCGAACTGCCAACCCCGGTTGGTCAACTCCGCCCGCCCATGCGACACCGGGCCTGCCACGGCAAAGCAGGCGGCGGACACGGCCAGATCGTCGCCCTGCGCGGCCAGATAGGCGCCCAGTGCCGATTCGAACCTGTCGTGCCCGTCGTTGGCCAGCCGCATCAGGGCCCGCGGCCCGCCACCCTTGTCCCCCAGCGCAAAGCGGCAGTTGGTCCCGCCCACATCGGCGACGAGGATGGTCATGGTCGGTGTTCCTTGCTGCAGGGTGATGGTCCGGGCCCCGACGGGCGCAGCGTGAGTATGGCCGGAAATCCGGCGACTGGCGAGGTGCCCGCAAATGCGCGCGACGTGGCCCACAAGATCCCCCCGCCCCGGCCCCGAGCCGGGGCCCCCGGCCCTGTGCCCCGATGCGCGACTGGCGGCGGAGGTCCCGGGTCAAGCCCGGGACGGGGTCGGTGTGGCACACCCTTGGTGCCCGACCCCGACGCGCTCGACTGCATTTGCCGTCGAAATCGCACCGCCGGGCGGCCAACCAAAATCCGGCGCCGCGCCACGGGTCCTAGTTCAGCCGCTCGCCTGTATCGGGCCGGAAATAGCTGACCTTGGCCAGATCGAACCCAAAGGCCAGGGGCTGCCCCGCCCGCGCCCGCGTGTCGGCGGCCAGCCGGGCGGTGACCGCCTTGCCGCCCAGCTTTGCCACGACAAAGGTATCGGCCCCGGCAGGTTCCACCACATCCACCTGCGCCTCGCCCGTCTGCACATGGTCGCCCGTCCGCGTGCCCGCTTCCGAGATGTCCTCGGGGCGCAGGCCCAGCAGGATGTCGCCCGACAGGCTTGCGCGTGGATCGTGCAGCACCAGCGGCGCCGCCCCGGCCCGGCTGATCTCGATCCGCGATCCGCTGGCACGGGCGGGGATCAGGTTCATCGCCGGCGAACCCATGAAATCGGCCACAAAGGTATTGGCCGGGCGGGTGTAGATTTCCGCAGGCGTCCCCACCTGCTGGATCACGCCGCCCTTCATCACCACGATCTTGGTGGCCAGCGTCATCGCCTCGATCTGGTCATGCGTGACATAGACCATGCTGGCGCCCAGATCCTGATGCAACCGCTTGATCTCGGTCCGCATTTCGACCCGCAGCTTGGCGTCAAGGTTCGACAGCGGCTCGTCGAACAGAAACAGTTGCGGGTCGCGCACCAGCGCGCGGCCCATCGCCACCCGCTGCCGCTGCCCGCCCGACAACTGGCCGGGCCGGCGGTTCAGCAGCGCCTCGATCTGCAACTGCTTGGCCACCTCGGCCAGTTTGGCGGCCTGCGTCGCCTTGTCCACCCCGCGCACCTGCATGCCGAAGGTGATGTTCTTGGCCACCGTCATGGTGGGGTAAAGCGCATAGCTCTGGAACACCATCGCGATGTTGCGGTCCTTGGGCGACACATGGGTCATGTCCTGTCCGCCGATGCGGATGGTCCCGCCGCTGATCGGCTCCAGCCCTGCGATGCAGTTCAGCAGCGTGGACTTGCCGCACCCCGAAGGCCCGACCAGCACCAGAAAATCGCCCTTGTCGATGCTGACATTGATATCCTTCAGGATTTCCGTGGCACCATAGTTCTTGAACAGGCCGGAAATGTTAAGAATGGGGGCCATGGCCTATCCTTTCACGGAGCCAGCGGTCAGACCGCGGATAAAGTATTTGCCGGCGACGACATAGACCAGCAGCGTCGGCAAGGCGGCGATGATCGCGGCGGCCATGTCGACGTTGTATTCCTTCACGCCGGTGGTGGAGTTGACGATGTTGTTGAGCGCGACCGTCACAGGCTGCGTCCCCGCCTGCGAAAACGACACCCCGAACAGGAAATCGTTCCAGATCTGGGTGAACTGCCAGATCACCGTGACCACGATGATCGGCAGGCTCAGCGGCAGAAAGATCGACCAGAAGATGCGAAAGAACCCCGCGCCGTCGATCTTGGCCGCTTTCACCAGCTCTTGCGGGATGGTGACATAGTAGTTGCGGAAAAACAGCGTGGTGAACCCGATGCCATAGATCACATGCACAAAGATCAACCCCGGAATCGTCCCCGCGATGTTCAGAAAGCCCAGCGTGCGCGCCATCGGCAGCAGCACCACCTGAAACGGGATGAAACAGCCAAACAGCATCAGCGAAAAGATCAGGTTGGCACCGGGAAACCGCCACTGCGCGATGACATAGCCGTTCATCGCCCCGATCAGCGCAGAAAGCGCCACGGCGGGCACCGCCATCAGCATCGAGTTCCAGAAATAGGGCCGCAGCCCCTCGCACTGGATGCCGGTGCAGGCGCCGGACCACGCGGTTGCCCAGGCGTCGAACGTCACCTCGCGCGGAAGGGCGACCAGCGACCCGGTGCGGATTTCCTCCAGCGATTTCAGGCTGGTGGTCAGCATCACGAACAACGGCATCAGGTAGTAGAACGCGAAAAGGAACAGCATCGCGTAAAGCCCCCAGCGCAACAGCGTCTGGCCGATGGGGCGGCGGGGCGGGGCGGAAATGTCAGTCATGTTTCGCCCTCAGTTCGGAATACAGGTAAGGGACGACAATGGCGAACACGACGCCCATCATCACCATCGCGGAACTGGCCGCCTGCCCGATGTCGCCGCGCGAAAACGCCATCGCGTACATGTAGGTCGCGGGCAGGTCGGTGGCGTATCCGGGGCCACCCCCGGTCAGCGCGACCACAAGGTCGAACGACTTGATCGCCAGATGCGCCAGCACGATGAAGGCCGACAGGAATATCGGCGCCATGCTGGGAATGATGATGGCGGAATAAATCCGGTGCGTCGGAATCCCGTCCACCTGGGCCGCCTTGATGATCTCGGCATCGACCGACCGCAGCCCGGCCAGAAACAGCGCCATCACAAAGCCCGAGGCCTGCCAGACCCCGGCGATGACCACGGTATAGATCGCCTTGTCGGGGTTGATGAGCCAGTCGAAGGCAAAGGTTTCAAACCCCCACCCGCGCACCATCGATTCCAGGCCCAGTCCGGGGTTCAGAATCCACTTCCAGGCCGTGCCCGTCACGATCAGCGACAGCGCCATCGGATAAAGATAGATCGTCCGCAACACGCCTTCGGTGCGGATCTTCTGGTCCAGAAAAATCGCCAGCAGCAGGCCCAGCACCATGGAAACAAGGATGAACAGGATGCCAAAGATGGCAAGGTTCGTCATCGCCGTCTCCCACCGCGGGCTGGCGGCCAGACGTTCGTACTGGATGGTCCCCACGATCTCGTAATTCGGCATCAGCCGCGACCGGGTGAACGAAATCCACGCGGTCCAGCCGATGAAGGCATAGACAAAGATCAGGACGGCGACAAAGCTGGGGGCCAGCACAAGCTTTGGCACATGGCGTTCGAGCCATTGCATGGCGGTTTTCCTTCCGCGAAGGGGGGCGGGACGACCCGGAAAAAGCAAGGGAAACAAGCAGAGATGCCGGGCGCGCACCGGCGCGCCCGGCGACAACCGCTTACATCGAGTTCGCGACCGCCTCGGCCAGCATCTTCACGGCATCGGCCGAAGACATGTCCGAGTTGAAATGCGCGGTCACCGTGTCGGTGATCGCCCCGGCCTGCGCACCGCGCAGCGCCATGCCATGCGCGTAAGACGGCAGCAGCGACCCACCGGCCGAGCTTGCGCCCATGTCCGCCGCCGACAGCTTGGCGCAGGCGTCAAAGTCGTCCAGCGCCACGTCGGTGCGCGCCGGGATCGACCCCTTGTTCATGTTGAACACCTTCTGGAAGTTCTGACCGACGATCAGTTCCGCCAGCAGGTTCTGGCCTTCGATCTTGTCGGCGCCATCCACCTTGAACATCGCAAAGCTGTCCACGTTGTACAGGTAGCCGTCACCGGGGGTCGAGGCGCACAGGAAATCGGTGCCCGGCACCTTGCCCGCCGCCACGAATTCGCCCTTGGCCCAGTCGCCCATGATCTGGAACGCGGCTTCGCCGTTCATCACCATCGCGGTGGCAAGGTTCCATTCGCGGCCCGAGAAGTTGGCATCGACATAGCCGCGCAGGGTCCGCATCTGGTCGAATGCCTTGACCATCGTGTCCGAGGTCAGCGCATCCTTGTCCAGATCGACCAGCGCCTTGCGGTAGAAATCGGCACCGCCAAGGCCCAGCACCACGGTTTCGAACACCGTGGCATCCTGCCACGCCTGCCCGCCATGGGCCAGCGGGGTCACGCCCGCGGCCTTCAGCTTGTCGGCGGCGGCGTTGAACTCGTCCCAGGTGGTCGGCATGGCGATGCCATGCTTGTCGAGCAGCGCCTTGTTCGCCCAGATCCAGTCCACCCGATGCACGTTCACCGGCGCGGCGCACCAGATGTCACCACACTTCATGTGCCCGGCGATCGATGCGGGCAGCACCGCTGCCCAGCCCTGCGCGTCGGCCACGGCGGAAATGTCGGCCAGAACACCTTCTTCGAACCATTCCTGAATGGCGGGGCCCTTCAACTGCACCGCAGTCGGCGCATTGCCCGACAGCACGCGGGCGCGCAGCGCGGTCATCGCCGCATCGCCGCCACCACCGGCCACCGGCATGTCGGTCCACTTGCCGCCACGGGCGGCAAATTCCTGTTGCAGCACGGCGACGGATTTCGCCTCGCCGCCACTGGTCCACCAATGCAGGACTTCGGCCTGCGGTTCGGCATGGGCAAGGGGTGCAAAGGCAAGCGCGGCCACGCTGGCCGCGAGAACGGATTTCAAACGCATGGTATCCTCCCAAGGGTCGGCGGTAGGGTCCGCCTGACTGCGCCAAAGGTGCCGCACTATGCGGTCTCCGGGCAACGGCCTTGCACGTGGCGCATGGCGGAAATCCCGGCGGTTTGTTACGCGCTGTTACCTAGGGCGCCGCGCCTGTGCTAATTGCAGGGCTCGGGCGACCGCGCCGCGCCCTTGTGGCACAGGGCGGGCAGCAGGCGCGGCGCGCAGGGGAGGGCGCGGGCAACATGGCGATACCCCGGGTTCTGGTGGTGGACGACGACGCCGAAATGCGGACCATGATGGTGACATGGATGCAGCGCAACGGCTTTGCCGCCGTGGGGGCAGGGTCGGGCGCCGAGGTGACGGCCCAGCTTGGCGCGGGCCGGGTGGACCTTATCCTGCTCGATGTCATGCTGGGCGACGAAAGCGGCGTGGACATCTGCCGCCGCCTGCGCGCCGAACAGGAAGTGCCGATTATCATGGTCTCGGCCCTGTCGGGCGACCATCAGCGCATGGAAGGCTACCGCGCGGGCGCGGATGATTACGTGGCCAAACCCTTCAACCCCGATCTGCTGGTGGAACGGGTGCGCGCGGTGCTGCGCCGCACCCGGCGGGCCGCCTCGCTGGCGCACCGCCGCCAACGCGCGGTCTGGCGCTTTGCAGGCTGGGTGCTGGATGGCCGCTCGGGCGAGGTGCGCGCCCCCGGCGGCTATCAGGTGGCGCTGTCCAGCCGCGAAGGGCGGCTGTTGCAGGTGTTTCTTGCCAATCCCGAAATCCCCCTCACCCGCGACGAAATCGCCGAGGCGATGGACGTCACCGGCGACGGCGCCGCCGAGGCCGCCGATGGCCGCGCCATCGACGTGCTGGTGGGCCGCCTGCGCGCCAAGATCGAGGAAGACCCGAAATCCCCCACCCTCATCCGCACCGCGCGCGGCGTCGGCTATGTGCTGGCGGTGCCGGTGCAGGTCGAGGGCTGATCATGCGCCTGCGCGTGCAGGGCCTCGTCTGGGTGCTGGGGGCGGCGGTGGCCACCGGCCTTGCCGTCGCCGTCTGGGCGTGGTCGGCACAGGCCTGGCGCGCGCATCTGGACCGCGCGTGGGTGGCGGGGGTGCTGCTGCACGGCGCGGTCACCCGTGGCGCGGCGGTGCCCGACGGCGTCGCCCTGCACCCGCTGCCGCCCGACCATCCCGCCAACCGACAGGGCTCTGTCCCCGAGGCCGCCCCCGGCGTGCTGGTCACCCAGCTTTCGCTGCTTGACCCCGTGCCGGGCGCACCCGGGCGCGCCACCGTCCTTGTGCGCCTGCATTCCCCCGACCTGCGCTACCCCGTGGCCGAGGTCGCCGTGGCCAACCGCCCCGAAGCGGGCCTTGGCAACGTCGCGCGCCTGCTGGCGGGGTATTGCAGCGACCCCTCAGTGTTCCTGCGCGCCGACGGCGCCCCGTGGATCCGGGTCGAGGCACCGGGTGTCTGGGGCTGCGCGGCGCAACCGCCCGACCTGCGGCTCTGGGCGGCGCTCGGGCTGGCGGCGGTGCTGGCCATCATCCTCAGTCAGGTGGTCGAGGTCTCGGCCGCCTTTTCCGGCTTTGCCACGGCGCTGGGCGCCAGCCGCCCCGGCAGCGGCGCCTTTCCCGTGCAGGGCCCCGAGGAACTGCGCCGCACCGTCGCCGCCGTGAACGACTACCTGGCCGAGGAACGCGCCCGCCTGGAAACCCGCGCGCTGGTGCTGTCGGGCGTCAGCCACGACCTTGGCACCCCGGCCACCCGCCTGCGCCTGCGCACCGCGCTGATCGACGACCCCGCCCTGCGCACCCGCTTCGATGCCGACATCGACGCCATGACCGGGATGATCGACTCCGTCCTCACCTACACCCGCGCCGAAATCGGCGCCGAGCCGGTGCGCGAACTGTCGTTGACCGCACTTGTCGAATCCGTCGTGGCCGACTGGCAGGACATGGGCCGCCCCGTCAGCTTTGAACCGCCCGCCGCGCCCGAACTCGAAACCCGCCCCGGCCTGTTCGGTGCGGGCAGCCCCTCGCGCGTGCCGGTCGAGGCCGCGCGCCGCGTGCTGGTGCGCGGGCGCCCGCTGGCCCTGCAACGGGCGGTGGCCAACCTTATCGACAACGCGCTGAAATATGGCCGTCGCGCCACCGTGCGGCTGCGCGCCACCTCGGACCGCGCCGTGATCGAGGTGCAGGACGAAGGCCGCGCCCTCTCACCCGAGGATCTGGCCCGCCTGACCGATCCCTTCACCCGCGGCACCAACGCCGGGCTGGCACCGGGCGTCGGCTTGGGGCTGACCATCGTCACCACCATCGCGGCCCAGCACGGCGGCACGCTCGACTTCGAACAACGTCCGCAGGGGCTCTGCGCCCGGCTGGTGCTGGCGCGCGGCTAGTTGCCCCGCATGATCCGCCCGCCCAGCCACCCCATCAGAATCGCCGGCGCATTGGTGTTGCCACCGATCAGCGTGGGAAAGGCCGCCGCATCGCACACCCGCAGCCCGTCCAGCCCGTGCACCCGCAAGGCCGGGTCCACCACCGACGTCGCCGGGTCCGTGCCCATCCGCGCCGTGCACGACGGGTGGAACACCGTGCCCGACCGCGCCCGGAAATCCTCGATCAACGCGGCGTCCGATTGCACGTCAGGCCCCGGCCGCAACTCCTCCGCGATCAGCCGCGCCAAGGGCGCCTGCGCCGCGATCCGGCGCAGCGTCTTCACCGCCAGCAACATCTCGGCCACGTCCTGCTCGGTCGAAAACGCATTGGCGATGATGCGCGGCGGCGCGAAGGGGTCGGGGCTGGCCAGTTCGATCCGCCCCCGGCTGGTCGGGCGACAGTTCGACAGGCCCAGCGACATGCCCGAAAACGGGTCGGGCGACAGCACGGGCCGCTCGCCATTGCGCGGGATCAGCGTTGAAAACGCCTGCATGTACAACTGCATGTTCGGGCGCGCCAACTCCGGCGAGGTTCGGAAAAAGCCCCCCCCGTGGTTGATCGACACCGACAGCGGGCCCTTGCCCGTCAGCAACCACTTCGCCCCCACCAGCGCCTTGCCCCACCACGGGCGCAACACGTCGTTCAGCGTCGGCACGTTCATCCGCCAGGTATAGTTGATGCCCTGATGGTCGTTCAGGTTCGCCCCCACATTGGGCTGGTCCAACACCACCGGAAGGCCCATCGCCTGCAACGCCGCCCCCGGCCCGACCCCCGACAGCATCAGGATCTGCGGCGTGTTGATGGCGCCCCCGGCCAGAATCACCTCGCGCGCGCGCTGCACCTTCATCACGCCGCCCTGCCGGTATTCCACGCCCACCGCGCGCCGCCCTTCGAACAGCACGCGCGTCACATGCGCGCCGGTCCGCAACTCCAGATTGCCCCGCCGCAACGCGGGCCGCAGGAACGCCCGCGCCGCAGAATTGCGGCGCCCCCCCTTGATCGTCAGCTGGTAACTGCCTGCGCCTTCCTGCTCGGGCCCGTTGAAATCGGGGTTGGCCGGAATGCCCGCCGCCGCACAGGCCGCCACATAGGGCGCCACCAGCGGATGCTGCTCGCGGTTGGCGGAAATGAACAGCGGCCCGCCGGTGCCCCGCAACTCCGACCCGCCCGCCTCGTTGTCTTCGATGGCAAGATAGCCGCGCCGCGCGGCATCCCACCCCCATGCCGGGCCGGCCGCGGCCTCCCAGTCGTCGTAATCGCTGCGGTGGCCGCGAATCCACACCATCGCGTTGATCGACGAACTGCCGCCCACCACCTTGCCGCGCGGCCAGAAATCCGCCTGCCCGCCAAGTCCGGGGTCCGGCTCGGTGCGGTAACACCAGTTCACGGCGGGGTCATAGAACAGCTTGCCATAGCCCAGCGGCATGTGAACGAAAAACCGCCGGTCGCTGCCGCCCGCCTCCAGCACCAGCACCCGCGCGCGCCCGTCCTCGGACAACCGCTCGGCCAGCACCGACCCGGATGACCCGGACCCCACGATCACGTAATCGATGTCGTCGCCCACGCGTTCCCCGCCTGCTTCGCTCTGATCCAAATATCCCGGGGGTGCGGGGGCTGGCCCCCGCTGCGCCCGCACAGCCCGCGCGACATTACACGCGTGAGGGTCCCGTCATCCGCCCGAAACCGACACGGCCCGCCGCTTTCGATCCAAGCAAAAAGGCCGCGCCCATGACAGGCGCGGCAAGTGTGCCCGGGACGGCTGAAGCCCCGGACACCGGCGGAAGAAGTCAACGTCGGCGTGTCAGCCGTCGCCCATCTCGGCGCGGATCTGCTGGCGCAGCAGGTCGATCGGCACCATCTGGCCGTCGCGCTTGAAATGCCAATAGGTCCAGCCGTTGCAGCTCGGGGCGCCTTCGTAATGCGCGCCGACCTGATGGATCGACCCGGTCATCGTGCTGCCCACCAGCGTGCCATCGGAGCGCACCTTGGCGGTCGTGCCGCGTGGCGACACCAGCACCTCACCCGGTCGCAGCAACCCGCGCTCCACCAGCTGCCCGAAGGGCACGCGCGGCTCGGCCCGCTTCGACCCGGTGGTTTCCAGCGCCGACGTATCAAAGGCCCGCACCCGCGCGATCCGCTCGGCCGCCGCCTCCCGGTACGCCGCCTCGCGCTCGATCCCGATAAAGCTGCGGCCCAGCATCTTGGCCACCGCGCCGGTGGTCCCGGTGCCAAAGAACGGGTCCAGCACCACGTCACCGGGGTTCGTCGTGCCCACCATCACCCGGTGCAACAGGCTTTCGGGTTTCTGCGTCGGATGCGCCTTGTCGCCGTTCGCGTCCTTCAGGCGTTCATGCCCGGTGCAGATCGGCAGCACCCAGTCCGACCGCATCTGCACGCCTTCGTTCAGCGCCTTCAGCGCGTCATAGTTGAAGGTGTATTTTCCGGCTTCCGACTTCGACGCCCAGATCAGCGTCTCGTGCGCGTTGGTCAGCCGCTTGCCGCGAAAGTTCGGCATCGGGTTCGACTTGCGCCAGACCACGTCGTTCAGCACCCAGAACCCCGCGTCCTGCAACGCGGCGCCGACACGGAAGATGTTGTGGTAGCTGCCGATCACCCAGATCGCGCCATTCGGCTTCAGCAACCGGCGGGCGGCCGCCAGCCAGTCGCGGGTGAACTTGTCATAGGCGGCAAAACTCGAAAACTGGTCCCAATGGTCATCGACCGCATCGACGCGGCTGTTGTCGGGCCGGTGCAACTCGCCCTTCAGCTGCAGGTTATAGGGCGGATCGGCAAAGATCAGATCGACCGACGCCTCGGGCAACGCCCGCATCACCTCGATGCAGTCGCCCGGCAATATCTGGTTCAGCGGAAGCGCGGGCGCCTCCGGGGGTCTCGTTTTCACAGCCATGTTCTGCCTCTGTCCCGCGCTTGTTCGCGCTGTTGTGATGAGGAGTCTGATTCAAACCTGATTCGCCGTCAAATCCTTTTTGAATCAACGGGTTACTTAAATATCTTGATACAAGATGTTGTGGACGGGCCGGAACGAACGCCTATGCCAAGGGGTCACCCCCAAATCTAGAAGCGCCTGCAGATGGTCCCGTGTCGGGTAACCCGCGTTGCGCTCCCATCCATAGCCGGGGAACTGTTGCGCCAGATCCACCATGATCGCATCCCGGGCCACTTTCGCCACGATCGACGCCGCCGCGATCGACAGCACCAGCGCATCGCCGCGCACCACCGCTTCGGCCGCGCAGGCCAATCCGGGTGGCACGCGGTTGCCGTCGATCAGCGCGAAATCGGCGGCAGGGGCCAACCCTTCCAGCGCGCGCCGCATCGCCAGATGGCTGGCGTGCAGGATGTTCAGCCGGTCAATCTCGTCCACGCTGGCATGGGCGATGCTGACCTGCGCGACCCGCCCGATCTCGGCTGCCAGCGCAATGCGGCGGGCGGGTGACAGGGTCTTGCTGTCGGCCAGTCCCGCCGGAATGCGCGCGGGGTCCAGCGCCACGGCGGCGGCGGTCACCGGGCCGCACAGCGGCCCGCGCCCCACCTCGTCCACCCCGGCCACGCGCAGGTAGCCGCGCGCCTGCGCGGATGCCTCATATGCGAAATCGGGCCAGGATCGTTCCATGCCCCGGTGATGCCGGGAATCCGCGCCGTCGGCAATGCCTTTGCGCGATGGGGGGCAACGCCCTCAGCGGGTCGGATACCACGGGCCGGGGGCGCCCCAACCGTGGCGCGGGTCATGCGGCAGCGGGCGCGCCGCCGTGCAGTCGCGGCTGCTGCGGACATAGCGTTCCCCGTTGATCCACACCGCACAGGCCCCCGGATGGGGAACAGGCGGCGGCGGGGCCCAGCCCCTGCGCGGCTGCGGATGGTGCCACCCCCCCCGGCGCCGGTCATCGTGCCAGCCGTGGGCCGGATGCACCGGGCGCACCCGCGACACCGGCGGCCCGGGCTGGTGATAGGTCGGGCGGCTTTGCAGCGCAGATCCAAGAACCACCAGCGCGGCGGTTCCGGCCAGAACCCGCGCCACATCGTCACCATTGGCGCGTGCGGGCAGGGCGGTTGCGGTCATCGTGCCAAGCGCCAGTGCGGCGGCGCCAAGAGCAATGCCGATCTTGCGGAGTGCGGGGGTCAGGCTGAACATCTGCGGGTCCTTTCCTTGTGGCCGGGCGGGCAATGCCCCATCCGATGACCCAACCCTGCGCTTCGGTGCCGCCGACAGGCAAAATCAGCGCGCTGTCAGGCGATAACCACGCGGTCAGGCCCGCCTGTCATCGGATAACACGGCCCGCTGCGCCCCGAAGGCGGCCCGGTCATTGCATATCGCGCCCGCCCGCCCCATCCTGACACCAACCACTCACAAGGAGGCCCCGATGCCCCGTTTTCTTGCGCTTGCCGCAACCCTGGCCGTGCTGGCGCTGCCGGCGCAGGCCGCCTGCTATGCCGATTACAAGGCCAAGCAGGACAACCCCCTGCGCCTGCATTACGGCGTGATCGAACTGCCCGACAACGCCTGCACCCCCGACGCCGCGCAGGCCGAGGCCGCCCGCCGCCTTGGCGCGCAGGGCTGGACGCTGCTCAACATCATCTCGGTCTTCGGCGCCGAAGGTCTGGACGGAAGGAAGGCGAATGCTGGCGCCCATTTCCTCCGCTACTGAGGCTTTGCGCCGGGGGTCGCGCACCGTCACGCTGGGGGTTGGGGCCGTTGTCGTCATTCTGCTGGCGGCGGTGGTGTTCTTGTTCCTGAACCTGCCCGACGCCAACGCCTTCAACGCGCGGATCGAACGGCTGTTCATCGAAAACGACCAGCTGCGCGGCGCCACCGAAATCAAGCTGCTGGAAATTCTGGCGCAGTCGGGCACCTCGTTTTCCGAGGTGCTGGTCAGCTACCGCATGGTGATCTTTGTCCTGCTGGTGTTCGCGACCGCGCTGCTGGTCGCGGCGCTGGTGTTTCTGGTCACCATCGTCGCGCTCAACCGCCGCATCCGTGAAATGCGGCAGGCGGGCATTCAGGTGGCATCGCTGACGATCAGCCGGGCGGAAAATACCGTCACGCTCAACAGCATGGAATTTCCGCTCACCGCCGCCGCCATCGAAACCCTCGCCGTTCTGGCCGAGGCGCGGATGGACGACGAAGTGTTGAACGGCAGCCAGATCGAGGCGATGATCTCGGGCCGCAACGCCGTCGATTGCGAAGAGGCGGCAGGCGCCACCCGGATCAAACGCCTGCGCGACGCGCTGGGCAACCAGTTGGTCAGCGAACTTCTCATCAAGACCATCGCGCGCAAGGGCTACATGCTGGCCATCGACAAGGCCGCGATCCGCATGGACTGAAACGAAAAAAGGGCGGGGCACCCGGCCCCGCCCCCTGTGTCCTTGCGCCCCGTCGCGGTGGGCGTCAGCCCACCTTGGTTTCCACCGCGCCCAGTCCGGCAATTTCCACCCGCACGGTCTGGCCGCGCGCCACCGGGCCCACGCCTGCGGGCGTGCCGGTAAAGATCAGGTCGCCCGGTTCCAGCCGCACAAGGCCCGACAGGTGCGCGATGATGTGCGGCACATCCCAGATCATGTCCGCGATGTCGGCATCCTGCGTCACGCGGCCATCGACGGTGCAGGTGATGCGCGCGCGGCTGATGTGGCCACACACGGACACCGGCACCAGCGTGCCGCAAGGGGCCGAGGCGTCAAAGGCCTTGCCCATGTCCCACGGGCGCCGCGCCGCCTTGGCCGCGGCCTGAAGGTCGCGCCGCGTCAGGTCATTGCCGGGGGCGTAGCCCCAGATGAGGTCCAGCGCCGCCTCGGGCGCGATGTCCACGCCCCCCGCCCGCATGGCCACCACCAGCTCGGCCTCGTGATGCAGGTCCTGCGTCGCGGGCGGATAGGGGATGGCGGCGTTGCCGGTCACCAGCGCGTCGGCGGGCTTGGTGAAAAAGAACGGCGGCTCGCGGGTGTCTGCGCCCATTTCACGGGCGTGTTCCTCATAGTTGCGCCCGACGCAAAAGATGCGGCGGACCGGAAACCGCGCATCGCTGCCTTCGACAGGCAGCGACGGCACCGGAAACGGCGGCATGACATAAGACATCGTCGAACCTTTCATGGACCAAGGGTGAAACAGCCGATTGCCCGCGCCTGAAGGCGGCGACATGCCAGATCGGCCTGGTCCTGCGTCAGCCCGGCAAACGTCGCTTCCCAGCCTGTGCCACGCTGCACGACCTTGCGCAACGCCCCTTCGAGCGCCCGGGTTTCCGACAGCGCGGTCTGAAGCAGCGCCCGCTCCGCCGTGCCCCGGTTCGAAAACTTGCCCAGCGTCACCGCCCAATGCCGCCCGCCCGACGTGGAGACCCGCGTCACCACCTCGGGCTCCGGCGCATCAACGGCGGCGGTGCGTTCCACGTTGCTTGGCGCGTCGCGGGCGGGCGGTTCGGCCACCGCGGCCATCGTCATCACGATTTCACCGGGACGCGAGCGCGGGCGCTTGACCTGATGCGCCAGCGCCAGCACCGGCACCACCAGCGGCGCCGAGGATTTCACCGATGCGGGCAGCGTGTCGGCATCGTCCACATCCGGCATCGGCAAGTCGTCCGGCAGGTCGGCATCGGCCAACTGTTCGGGCATCGCGTCGCCGGGTTGCGCCAGGGTCGCCCCGCTTGCGTCAACCACCTGGAACGGCGTCGG
>JAUXPG010000013.1 GCA_030683915.1 Gemmobacter sp. | reverse complement strand
GACGCAGCCCGGGCCAAGGCGTTGTTGGCCGAAGCGGGCTACAAGGGCGAACCCTTCTCGCTTTTGACCGATTCCACCATTCCTGAACACGGCAAGGCCGGTGTCGTGATTGCCGAGCAATTGAAGGCGATCGGGCTCAATGTGCAGCTCAACCAGGTGGACTGGCCGACCGCGCTGAAAATCCGGTTGCAGGATGACGGCTGGAACGGTTGGACCTTGGCGATGGGGATCGAGCCGTATCTTGGCCCCGCCGCGCTTGTTTCGACATTTACCGGGGCCGCGACCCACTTCCGCGCCCCCGACCCCGAGCTTGACGCGCTTTATGCCGAGTTGATCAGCAACGAGTCCGTCGAGGGCCGCAAGGCCGTGTTCGCGAAGATTCAGAAACGGATGTACGAGTTGTTTGCTGTGGTAAAAGTTGGCGAAACCGGGCTGATGCAAGCGTCGCGCAGCAGCGTCAAAGGGTTCGAACCGTTCCGTTTCACCCGGGTCTATGGCGTGTGGATGGAATGATCCGCGTCTCGTGAACCAGCGCCCGGCCGCCCCTCTTGCGGCCGGGCCCCTTGTGACAGGAGGCTGACCGCCGATGCTCGGCTTTCTCGTCCGACGGCTGGCAAGCGCGATTCCCGTGCTGTTCGTTGTCTCCGTCGTCAGTTTCATCCTGATTTCGCTGGTGCCAGGCGATGTGACCGCAGAAATCGCGGGCGCGGATTCCACGCCTGAACAGCGCGCGGAAATACGCGAACGGCTGGGGCTGGACCGGCCCATTCTTGTGCGCGCGGCGCTTTGGTATGGGCGGCTGGCGCAGGGCGACCTGGGACAAAGCTATCTGCTGAACCGTTCGGTCACTGACGCGGTGCTGGAACGCCTGCCAATCACGCTGTCCTTGGCGGGCATCGCGCTGGTGCTGGCCATCACCCTTGGCATGCTGCTGGGCATACTGGCGGCGGTGCGACACAACACGCTGGTGGATCAGGCGGCGATGTCGGTGGCACTGTTTGGCCTGTCGATCCCGGATTTCTGGTTGGGCCTGTTGCTGATTTCGCTGTTCGCAGTCGGTCTGGGCTGGTTGCCGACCGGCGGCTATGTCTCCCCTTTCGAAGATTTTTTCGGCTGGGCGCGATCCATGGCGCTGCCCTCGCTCACGCTTGCGCTGACCCAGATGGGGGTCATCGCCCGGATGACCCGGTCCAGCATGCTGGACGTGATGGGGCAGGATTACATCCGAACCGCGCGGGCCAAGGGGATGCGGGCGCGCACGGTGATCTTTCGCCACGCGCTGCGGAACGCCTTGGTGCCCATCGTCACGGTCATCGGGGTGATGACAGGCGTGCTGTTGGGCGGGGCGGTGGTGATTGAGGCGGTGTTTTCCTTGCCCGGCGTCGGGCGGCTGATCATCGGCGCGATCCAGCGGCGGGATTTTCCGATCATCCAGGGCGGGCTGCTGATTACCGCGGCGACCTTCGTCTTCGTCAACATCATCGTAGACTTGGCGTATGGCTGGCTTGATCCAAGGGTGCGCCATGGCAAGCGTTGAGGTGACGCCAGACCAGATGCGCGCCGACATCCGGCGCGCCCGCACCCGCGCCCGTGTGCAGTTCCTGCGCCGGTTGGTGCGTCATCGGTCGTTCCTGATCGGCGGGGTGCTGTTTTCCTGCATTGTGGCGTTGGCGCTGTTTGCCGATCTGATCGCGCCTTATGAGCCGAACAAGAACAACTTCCGCGCCCTGCTGATGCCGCCTTCGGCTGCGCACTGGTTCGGGACCGACGGGTATGGCCGCGACATCCTCAGCCGCGTGATCCACGGCACCCGTGTCTCGTTGCAGATCGGCGTGTCGGTGGTGGTGCTGACAGGGCTATTCGGTGCCGCGCTAGGGTTGCTGGCGGGCTATGTGCGCTGGTTGGACAACGTCCTGATGCGGGTGATGGACGGGCTCATGGCGTTTCCGGGGGTCCTGCTGGCGATTGCGCTGGCAGCCGCGCTGGGGCCTTCGGCGATGAACGCGGTGATCGCGCTGACCGTGGCCTTTACCCCGCGCACGGCCCGCGTGGTGCGCTCCAGCGTGCTTGTCATCCGCGAACTGCCCTATGTCGAGGCTGCGGTGGCCGCCGGGGCAGGGCATTTGCGGATCATCTTTCGCTACATCCTTGCCAATGCGCTGTCGCCCCTGATCGTGCAGCTGACCTTTGTGTTCGCCGTCTCGATCCTGTCCGAAGCGATCCTGAGCTTTCTGGGCGTCGGCCCGCCGCCGCCGGCGCCCAGCTTGGGAAACATCATCGCCGAAGGGCGCAATTACCTGCAGGACGCCCCTTGGATCGCGTTCTTCCCCGGCCTTGCGATTGCTGCTTCGGTGCTGGGCCTGAACCTTATGGGCGATGGTCTGCGCGACGTGACGGACCCCCGACTTTCCCAGGGCCGCAGCAGCGGCTGACGGCTGCCGGCCCGCCCCGCTTCAACAGGTTATCCCGACATGAAAATCGAAAGCGTTGATTTCTTTTACCTTTCCATGCCGGTGGTCACCACGGCCGCCGATGGAAGCCAGGATGCTTTGGTGGTGAGGGTCGCTGCGGGTGGCCACGTCGGCTGGGGCGAATGCGAGGCTGCACCCCTGCCGTCAATCGCGGCGTTCCATTGCCCGATGTCGCATGGGGCCTGCCAGCCGGTCGCCGCCTCGGTGTTGGGGCAGGTGTTGGCGGGTCCGCAGGACATAGCCCGCATCGCCGCCGCCGTTGCCTACAACAGCATGGACCTGTTGCAGGCCGCGCATACCTGGTCGGGCATCGAGATGGCGCTGTGGGATCTGTTGGGCCGGGCGCGCGGCGTGCCCGCGTGGCAATTGCTGGGCTATAGGCAGGTCTGGCCGAAAACTCCCTATGCGTCGGTGCTGTTCGGTGCGGATGCGCAAGAAACGCTGACCCGCGCCAAAGACATCCGCGCGCAGGGGTTTCGTGCTGCGAAATTCGGCTGGGCGCCGTTCGGCGCGTCGTTGCGCGGTGACATCGCGCAACTGGATGCCGCGCGCGAGGGGCTGGGCCCGGATGGCATCCTGCTGATCGACGCAGGGCAGATCTTCGGCGAAGACGTGGAGGCCGCCGCCGCACGGTTGGACGCTATGGAGCGCAACCGTGTCACCTTTTTCGAAGAGCCGTTTCACGGCCACGCCTACCGCGCCTATGGCGATCTGGCAGGCCGGACCCGTACGGTCCGCACCGCGGGCGGCGAAGCGGCGCACAACCGCCATATGGCCGAACATCTGATCGACTTTGGAAAGGTCGGGTTCATCCAGATCGATTGCGGGCGGATCGGTGGCCTAGGTCCTGCCAAACAGGTGGCGGATTACGCGGTGCAGCGCGGCGTGACCTACATCAACCACACCTTCACGTCGAACCTTGCGCTCAGCGCCTCGTTGCAGCCGTTTGCCGGGCTGCGCGACCATACGATCTGTGAGTTCCCCACCCAAACGCAGCCGCTGGCCCGCGACCTGACGCTGGGGTCTATTCTGCCTGACGCGGACGGGCTGATCCATGTGCCCGACGGCCCCGGACTGGGGGTCGAGGTGAACGCCGATGCCCTGACGCGCTATGCGGTGGATGTGGAAATCCGCGTCGCAGGTCGGCGGCTGTTTCCGCCGGTCGGTGCGGATGCCTTGACCGGCTGACCCGCCCGCTTTTACCGGGCTGTTGCATCTGCGTGGCAACAGGGCTTGTCCGCGCGGTGCCCAAGGTGCATCCTGCGCGATCATCCGTTGGAAAGTTCCAGACCCGTGATTGACATCAAGACCCCGCCAGCCCATGCCCATGCCAGTTTCACCGATCCCGCCGCCGCCGTTGCGCGGCTTCAGGCGCTGCATGCCGAAGCAACAGGGTTTTTGCTGGCCGAATTTGCCGAATGCCAGCGCGCCGGCCGCCCGGCGGGCCGGGTCCGCGCGTACTACCCCGAGGTCCGCCTGACCGTCACCAGCTTTGACCGGATCGACAGCCGGTTGTCCTTTGGCCATGTCGCCGGGCCCGGCACCTACGCCACCACCGTCACCCGGCCTGACCTGTTTCGTAACTATCTGGTCCAACAGCTTGACCTGCTGATCCGTAACCACGGCGTCGCGGTCAGCATCGGTCCGTCGGAAACCCCGATTCCGCTGCATTTTGCCGTCGCGGGCGGGGCTGCGGTGACCGTGCCGCAGGATGGCGTGCTGGATTTCTCCTTGCGCGATGTGTTCGACGTGCCGGATCTGGCCACCACCAACGACGACATCGTGAATGGCGACCGGCTGACCAACCCCGACGGGTCGTTGCCGCTGGCGCCGTTCACCGCGCAGCGGGTGGATTATTCGCTGGCCCGGCTGTCGCATTACACCGCGACCGATCCGCAGCATTTCCAGAACCACGTGCTGTTCACCAACTATCAGTTCTATGTCGACGAATTCGAGACCCGCGCCCGTGCGTCGCTGGCTGACCCGGCCAGCGGCTATACGGCCTTTGTCGGCCCCGGCAACCAGATCATCACCACCCCCGATGCCGAGATGCCCGGCCTGGCCAAGATGCCGCAGATGCCCGCCTATCACCTCAAGCGGCCGGACGGGCAGGGGATCAGCCTTGTCAACATCGGGGTCGGCCCGTCAAACGCCAAGACCGCGACCGACCACATCGCCGTGCTGCGCCCGCATGCCTGGCTGATGGTCGGGCACTGCGCCGGTCTGCGCAACAGCCAGAGCCTTGGGGATTTTGTGCTGGCCCACGCCTACCTGCGCGAAGATCACGTGCTGGACGCCGATCTGCCGGTCTGGGTGCCGATCCCGGCGCTGGCCGAGATCCAGATCGCACTGGAAGACGCGGTCGAGGAGGTGACGCAGCTGCAGGGCTACGAGCTCAAGCGCATCATGCGGACGGGCACGGTGGCCACCATAGACAACCGCAACTGGGAACTGCGCGACCAGTCCGGCCCGGTGGCGCGGCTCAGCCAGTCACGCGCCATCGCGCTCGACATGGAATCAGCCACCATAGCCGCCAACGGGTTTCGGTTTCGGGTGCCTTACGGCACGCTTTTGTGCGTCTCAGACAAGCCGCTCCATGGCGAACTGAAGCTGCCCGGCATGGCGACCGATTTCTACCGCACGCAGGTCGGGCGGCATCTGGAAATCGGTATGCGCGCGATGGAACGGCTGCGCGAGATGCCAGTTGAACGCATCCACAGCCGCAAGTTGCGGTCGTTTTACGAGACGGCTTTCCTCTGACGTCGCGAAAAACCGCCCTTTGGCTGCATTTCGCGGCTTTCGCCCTTGAATCGCGGCGCGAAAACTTGTGTAGCGCTGCGGTGGCCCGCATCAGGGGCAGCAACCGATCCCGGCCAACCGGGACAGATCAAGGAACATCTCATGTCGAAACCGATGACCAAGACCCAACTTGTCGCCGCTGTCGCCGATGCCATGGGGGGCGACCGCAAAACCGCCGGTGCCGCGCTGGACGCCATCGCCGAAGTGATCGCGCGTGAGGTCGCCGCTGGCGGCACCATCACCCTGCCGGGCGTCGGCAAGATTGCCTGCAAGGCCCGCCCCGAGCGTCTGGTCCGCAACCCGGCCACCGGCGAAATGGTGACCAAGCCCGCCGACAAGCAGGTGAAGATCGCCGTTGCCAAGGCGCTCAAGGACAGCGTGAACGCCTGACCCTACACACCGCCCGGCCTCCGACGCGGGGGCCGGGCGGTTGACTCCGCCAAGATCGATACTTAACGTGTCAATCAATTCGGAGGGGTCGGCATGAATTTGGTAAGCTTCAGCGTCGCAGACCGCCCGCACTGGGGTGTCACCGTGCCCGGCGGCGTCGTTTCCCTGTCGGAACGGTTTGCGCACTGGCGGACCTTGCGCGACGTGATCGCGGATGGCGGTATCCCGGCGGTGCTGGCGGCGGGGCAGGGCATGGCGCCGAGTCATGCCGACGGCAGCTTTCGCTTCGACATCCCTGTTCCCGACCCGGAAAAGATCATCTGTGTCGGCGTGAACTTTCCCGACCGCAACGCCGAATACAACGACGGGCAGGATGCCCCGCCCTACATGTCGCTGTTCCCGCGTTTCGCGCGGTCCTTCACCGGACATGGCCAACCGCTGATCCGGCCCCCCGAAAGCCCGCAACTCGATTACGAAGGCGAAATCGCCGTGGTGATCGGTAAGGCCGGGCGCCGCATACCGCAGGCGCGGGCGCTGGATCACATCGCAGCACTGACGCTGTGCAACGAAGGTGCCATCCGCGACTGGGTGCGCCACGCCAAGTTCAACGTGACCCAAGGCAAGAACTGGGATCGGTCGGGCGCCATCGGTCCGTGGCTGGTGCCTTTTGTCGACCCCGCGCAGATCGTTGACGTGGCGCTGGAAACCCGCGTCAACGGCGTGGTCCGCCAGTCGGACCGAACCGGGCGCATGCTGTTCCCGGTGGCGGCACAGATCGCCTACATCTCCACCTTCACCACACTGGTGCCGGGTGACATCATCATCACAGGCACACCCACCGGGGCGGGCGCCCGTCAGGACCCGCCGGTTTGGCTTGCCCCGGGAGATGTGGTCGAAGTCAGCGCGCAAGGCATCGGAACGCTGGTGAACGGGGTGGCAGACGAATGACCCCGGATCAGATCACCGCCGCCGCGAAGGCTCTGGTGCAGGCCGAACTCACCGGGGTGCAGACGGGCCTGCTGTCGGTCGCCCATCCCGGCATCACGCTGGATGATGCCTATGCCATTCAGGCGGAGGTCGTGGCGCAAAAGCGCGCGGGCGGTGCGAGGGTGATTGGCTGGAAGATCGGCCTGACCAGCCGCGCCATGCAAAGCGCACTGGCCATCGACACGCCCGACAGCGGCGTGCTGTTTGATGACATGCTGTTCCCGGATGGCGCCACCGTGCCGCCCCGCCGCTTCATCCAGCCAAGGGTCGAGGCTGAGATCGCCTTTGTCATGGCCGCGCCCTTGGCGGGTGCGCGCATCACCCGCGCCGATGTGGTGGCAGCGACGGCGCATGTGGCGCCCAGCCTTGAGATCCTCGACACGCGCATCCTGCGGGCCGACCCGGCCACCGGCCAACCCCGCCGCATCTTTGACACCGTGGCCGACAACGCGGCCAATGCGGGGCTGGTGCTGGGGCCACAGCGCCATGCGATTGCCGCGCATGACCTGCGCTGGACCGGCGCCATCGTCAAACGTGATGGCGTGGTCGAGGAAACTGGCCTTGGCGCCGGCGTGCTGGACGATCCGGTGACCGGCATCCTGTGGCTTGTGCACCGGCTGGCGCGCTATGGCATGGGGTTGGCGGCGGGCGACATCGTCTTGTCGGGCAGCTTCATCCGGCCCGTCGAATGTCCGCCCGGCGCGGTGATCGAGGCCGATTTCGGCCCGTTTGGCGCCGTTGGCATCCGCTTTGGCTGACCCACTGGCATCTGGCGGCGCTTGGGTCTAAGCCTGTCGCGCAAACAGGGCCGCAACGGGGGCAAGGGTGGACATTCGCGCAATCCTGATGGGGCTGGCCTTTGCGCTGATGTGGTCCTCGGCTTTCACCTCGGCGCGGATGATCGTGCTGGATGCCCCGCCGCTGACCGCATTGGCGCTGCGGTTCCTTCTGTCGGGGGCCATCGGCATCGGGCTGGCGCTCGCGCTCGGCCAAAGCTGGCGACTGTCGCGCGCGCAATGGAAGGCGACGGCGATCTTCGGCTTGATGCAGAACGCCGCCTATCTCGGGCTGAACTTCATCGCCATGCAGCGGGTCGAGGCATCGGTCGCGGCCATCATCGCCTCGTCCATGCCGCTGATGGTGGCGCTGGCTGGATGGGTGGTGTTCCGAGATCGGCTGCGCCCGCTGGCCATCGGCGGGTTGGTCGCGGGCTTCGGCGGGGTCATGCTCATCATGGGCGCGCGGTTGCAAGGCGGGATCGACCCCGTCGGGCTGGCGCTCTGCGTCACAGGCGCCGTGGCGCTGACGGTGGCCACCCTGTCGGTGCGCGGGGCCTCTGGCGCGCAAGGGAACCTGCTGATGGTGGTGGGGTTGCAGATGCTGGTGGGGGCGGTCGCACTGGGCGGACTGGCCATCGGCTTTGAATCGTGGGAGGTGAACTGGACCCCGCGTCTGGTCGGTGCCTTCCTTTACACCACGCTGGTGCCCGGCCTGCTGGCGACATGGGTGTGGTTTGCGCTTGTCGCCCGCATCGGCGCGGTCAAGGGCGCGGCCTTCCACTTCCTCAACCCGTTCTTCGGCGTGGCGATTGCCGCAGTCCTCCTGGGCGAACGCATCGGCGGGGCCGATCTGATCGGGGTCGCCATCATCGCGGCCGGCATCCTTGCCGTGCAACTGTCCCGCGCCACCGCGCCGGCGCGCTGACCTTCGCTCTGATCCAAATATCCTCGGGAGGTTCTCAGGAGGGCAGACAGCCCTCCTGAGGCGGGGGGGCCGGGGGGCGGCAGCCCCCCGCTTTCCCCTTTTCAGTCCAGCGACTTCAGCACTTCGGCCAGCTTGCCGATCAATTCGTCGATCTGCGCCTTGGAAATGATCAGCGGCGGGCTCATCGCGATGATGTCGCCGGTCGTGCGGATCAGGATGCCCTTCTCATAGGCCTTCAGGAATGCGCTGAACGCCCGCTTCGTCGGCTCGCCGGGAATGGGCTCCAGTTCCACCGCGCCGATCAGGCCCATGTTGCGGATGTCGATCACATGCGGCAGGCCCTTGAGCGAATGCAGCGCATCCTCCCAATAGGGCGCAAGGTCTGCCGCGCGCTCGAACAACCCTTCTTCCTTATAGGTCTCCAACGTGGCCACGCCGCAGGCTGCCGCTATCGGGTTGCCGGAGTAGGTATAGCCGTGGAACAGTTCGATCATGTGTTCCGGGCCCTGCATGAAGGCATCATGCACCTCTGCCGTGGTCAGCACCGCGCCCATCGGGATGACACCGTTGGTCAATCCCTTGGCGGTGGTCATCATGTCGGGCAGCACATCGAAATGCTGCGCGGCAAAGGCGCTGCCCAGTCGCCCGAAGCCGGTGATCACCTCGTCAAAGATCAACAGGATGCCGTGCTTCTTGGTGATGGCGCGGAGCTTTTCCAGATAGCCCTTGGGCGGCATCAGCACGCCGGTGGACCCGGCCATCGGCTCCACGATCACGGCGGCAATCGTTTCGGCGCCATGCAGCGCCACGATCCGTTCCAGATCATCCGCCAGATTGGCACCATGTTCCGGCTGGCCACGGGTAAAGGAATTCAGCGCGGGCAGGTGCGTGTGGGGCATATGGTCCACACCGGCCAGCAGCGTGCCAAAGAACTTGCGGTTGTTGACGATCCCACCAACCGAAATGCCGCCGAAGTTCACCCCGTGATAGCCGCGTTCGCGCCCGATCAGCCGGGTGCGGGTGCCTTCGCCGCGCGCGCGGTGCCAGGCGATGGCCAGTTTCAGCGCGGTTTCCACCGACTCGGACCCCGAGTTGGTGTAGAACACATGCTCCATGCCCTTGGGCGCAATCTCGATCACGCGGTTCGCCAGTTCGAACGCAATCGGGTGCCCCATCTGGAAGGCCGGCGCATAATCCAGCTCTGCCGCCTGCTTCTGGATCGCTTCGACGATTTTCGGGCGGCAGTGGCCGGCATTGCAGCACCACAGGCCCGCAGTTCCATCCAGCACCTGACGCCCGTCTGAGGTGGTGTAATGCATGTCCTTGGCGGCGACGAACATGCGCGGATTTTTCTTGAACTGCCGGTTGGATGTGAACGGCATCCAGAACGCGTTGAGGTCGTTCGGGGTCTGCTTGCGGTCGAGCGCCATGGTTCCCTCCTGCGGCCGGGGGGCGCCCCCGCTCAGCCGATGAAAATCTGACCGTGTGGTCAGGCGAAGCCTAGCAGAGGGTCATGGCTTGCTCAAGCTCAACGCCGGTTGAGCTTGTCCAGCCGCGCCCGCACGCTGAGCCCATGTGCGGACAGCGATTCCGAGATGGCAAGCCGTTCGGCGGCCGGGCCAATGGCCGCCAGCGCGTCGGGCGTCATCTTGGCGATGGTCGTGCGTTTGAGGAAATCGAGCACCGACAACCCGCTGGAAAACCGCGCCGACCGGGCAGTGGGCAGCACATGGTTCGGGCCGCCCACATAATCCCCGATGGCCTCGGGCGTCCAGGCGCCCAGAAAGATCGCGCCGGCATGGGTGATCCGGGCCGCCAGCGCCTCGGGGTCGGCCACGCAGAGTTCAAGATGTTCGGGGGCGATGCGGTCGGACAAGGCGGCGGCTTCCTCCAGATCGCGGGTGACGATGATCGCGCCGTAATCGCGCCAGCTCGCTCCGGCGATGGCGGCACGCGGCAGGGTTTCCAGCCGCGCCTCCACCGCCGCCGCGACCGCCGCGCCAAAGGCGGCATCGGGGGTGATCAGGATGGATTGCGCGCTTTCGTCATGTTCGGCCTGACTGAGCAGGTCGAGCGCAATCCAGTCGGGGTCGTTGTCGGCGTCGGCGATCACAAGAATTTCCGACGGCCCCGCGATCATGTCGATGCCGACCTTGCCAAAGACCCGGCGCTTGGCGGCGGCGACAAAGGCATTGCCCGGCCCGGTGATTTTGTCCACCGGCGCGATGATCCGGGTGCCATAGGCCAGCGCCGCAATCGCCTGCGCGCCCCCGATGCGGTAAACCGCATCCACCCCCGAAATCCGCGCGGCGAGCAGCACCAGCGGGTTCACCACGCCATCGGGGGTGGGGCAGGCGATGACCAGCCGTTGCACCCCGGCCACCTTGGCGGGGATGGCGTTCATCAGCACCGAGGACGGATAGGACGCGAGCCCCCCCGGTACATAAAGCCCCGCCGCCGACACCGGACCCCAGCGCCAGCCAAGCGTGGCACCCGTGGCATCGGTCCACTGGTCGTCGGGAGGGATCTGGCGGGAGTGATAGGCCCGGATGCGTGCGGCGGCGAGGTCGAGTGCGGCGCGGTCCTCGGGCGCGACGGCGGCGCAGGCCGCGTCGATTTCGGCTTCGCTGAAGGCAAGGGTGTCAGGAGAGAGGGCCAGACGGTCGAAGCGGGCGGTGAGGTCGATGACGGCATCATCGCCCCGCGCGCGCACATCGGCGATGATGGCGGCAACCGTGGCATCGACATCGGGCGCATCCTCGCGCTTCATCGACAGCAGGGCTTCGAAACGGGCGGCGAAGTCGGCGTCGGTGGTGGCAAGGTGCTGCGGCATGAAAGACCTCCGGGTTGCGCGCCAGATAGCGGTGGGCTGGCGGCGGGGCAAGGGGCCGATACCGGGCGCACCGGCAGGGGGGGCGAGGGGCGGCTGCCCCTCGCGCTCCCCGCCTCAAGGGGGCTGTCTGCCCCCTTGAGAAACCCCCGAGGATATTTGGGTCGGCGCGAAGACGCAGACTAGCCGCGCATGCGCTGGGCCATTTCGCCAAGGTCTGGGCTGAGGCCCGGCATGGCGAGGATGCGGTCAAGTTCCGCGCGCATCAGATCCTGCCGGTCGGCATCGTAGCGCGCAAGGGTTTCAAAGGCGGTGGACATGCGCGCCGCGGTTTGCGGGTTCACCGGGTCGAGCCGGATCAGCCAGTCGGCCACCAGCCGGTAGCCACGGCCATCCGGTTGGTGGAACCCGGCGTGATGGGCCGACAACGCCCCGAGTGCCGCGCGGAAGCGGTTGGGGTTTTTCCAGTCGAACCCCGGTGCCGCCAACAGCCGCGCCGTGGTGGTTGCCGCCTGTTGCGGCGGCGCATGCAGGATTTGCAGCGACACCCACTTGTCCATGACCAGCCGGTCGTGGCCCCATTGCCGGGCGAAGGCCTGGACTTCTTCGTCGCCGCGCCCCGCTTCGATCAGACAGGCCAAGGCGGCAGTCTGGTCGGTCATGTTGTCGGCGGCGGCGTAGGCGCGGGCGGCGGTGGCGCCGCCGTCCAGTCGCGACATCAATGAAAGCACTGCATTGCGCAGGCTGCGCTGACCGGCAGAGCGGGCGTCGGGGCTGTAGGGGCCTGGCTGGTGCAGGCTTTCCCAGAACCGGGGCAGGTCGGCCGACAGATGGCGGGCCAGCACCTCGGCCATGCGGCGGCGGGCATGGTAAATGCGGTCCGGGTCGGGCACGACCCCGGCGGCGTGCAGGGACTGGGCCATGTCGTCTTCGCCCGGACTGCGCAGTGCCAGCGCGCGGAAGGCCGGATCAAGGCTGTCGTCGCGCAACACGGCCGCCATCGCTTCCAGCCAAGCCGGCCCCGGGCTTGCGTTTTCGGTGATCATCCGGGCCATCACCTGCTTGGCCAGGGTCCGGCCTGCTTCCCAGCGATTGAACGGGTCGGTGTCGTGGGCCAGCAGGAAGGCGCGGGTGGCATCGTCAACGTCGTGATCGAGGATCACCGGCGCCGAGAAGCCGCGCAGCACCGAGGGCACCGGGCGTGCCGAAAGCCCCGGAAACTGAAAGCTTTGCTCGGCCTCTGTCAGTTCCAGAACCGTGGTCGGCAGCACCTCGTCGCCATTGGGGTTCAAAAGGCCGACGGCGACGGGGATCTGCAAGGGAAGCTTGTGGGGTTGGCCCGGCGTCGGGTCGGTATGTTGCGAAAGGGCAAGCGTGTAGGTGCCGGTCGCAGCATCCCAAGCATCCCGGACGCGCAGACGCGGGGTGCCGGCCTGTTCGTACCACCGCTTGAACTGCGACAGGTTGCGCCCGGTGGCATCCTGGAACACGGCTAACCAATCTTCGATCGTGCAGGCCTGCCCATCGTGGCGGGTGAAATAGAGATCCAGCGCGCGGGCATAACCGTCGGGGCCGACCAGCCGCCGCAGCATGCCGATCAGCTCGGCGCCCTTTTCATAGACGGTGGCGGTGTAGAAATTGTTGATCTCGACGAAGCTGTCGGGGCGCACGGGGTGCGCCAGCGGTCCGGCATCTTCGCGGAACTGGCGCGCGCGCAAGGTCAGCACGTCTTCGATGCGCTTGACCGCGTGGCTGCGCAGGTCGCCGGTGAACTGCTGGTCGCGGAACACCGTCAGCCCTTCTTTCAGGCACAGTTGGAACCAGTCGCGGCAGGTGATGCGGTTGCCCGTCCAGTTGTGGAAATATTCATGCGCGATGATCGCCTCGATCCGGGCGAAATCGTCGTCGGTCGCAGTGGCGGGGCTGGCGAGGACGTAGCGGGAGTTGAAGATGTTCAACCCCTTGTTTTCCATCGCGCCCATGTTGAAATCGTCAACCGCGACGATGTTGAACACATCAAGATCGTATTCGCGGCCATAGACCTGTTCATCCCACTGCATCGACCTGATGAGGGATTGCAGCGCCCAGTCGCACCGCCCTTCGTCGCCGGGGCGGACCCAGATGTTCAGCGCAACGTCACGCCCGGACCGGGTGCGGAACGCGCCGGAATATGCCCGAAGATCGCCTGCGACCAGCGCGAACAGATAGGCCGGTTTTGGCCAGGGATCGTGCCATTCCGCCCAACCGGGACCGCTTGCCAGCAGATTGCCGTTCGAGAGCAGGACCGGCAGATCGCCTTCGACCCGCACACGGAATGGCGCCATCACATCGGGGCGGTCTGGGTAAAAGGTGATCTTGCGGAATCCCTCGGCCTCGCACTGGGTGCAATACATGCCGTTCGACATGTAAAGCCCCTCGAGAGCGGTGTTGCCCTCCGGGGCGATGGTTACCGTGGTCTCAAGGGTGAAGGGCGCCGAGGGCAGGCCGGTCAGCGTGAGGCCCGTGGCATCGGGGCGGGCGTGGTGCGCCACCCCGTCAACCGCCAGTGCGTCCAGCGTCAGCCCTTCGCCATCCAGCCGCAGGTCCGCCCCGGCTGTCAGCGGGGTAATCTGAAGCCGCGCCTGGACGCGCGTGTCATGGGGCGCAAGGTGAAACGTCAGGTCCACCGCATCGATGCGAAACGGGAAGGGCTGATAGTCGGCCAGAAAGACGGTCTGGGGGGCTGGGGTCTGCATCGAGCGCTCCTTGGTTGGCCCTGATCTAGGGCGCGATCGGGGCCCGAGGCAAGTGGCGGTTCGCTCGGTGCCGCGGTGCAAGGGGGGCGCAGGCGTTGGTGGCGGGGATCACCGCCTGCGGGGCCCGCCGGGCACCCGGCTGAGAAAGCCGGGCGGGCGGCGGGCCACCCATTGCGCGAATCTGGCCAGCCGGGGATGGGCGCGCAGGGCCTCGGGAGTGGAATAGTGTCGCGCCAGTTCGGCTTCGGTCAATGTGGCGTGGATTTCCTTGTGGCAGATGTGATGCATCCGCACGACGGGCCCGCCCTTGCCGCCCTTCAGCTTCGGGACAAGGTGATGCAGCGACTGGGCCGTCCCCGGCGGTATCGGCCGCAGGCACAAGGGGCAGATCGGGTCCGCGTCCTGCATCCTGCGTGGGTCAGAAGGCGGCGACCACGGCGGCGGGAACGGCGGTGAGCAGCGCGGCGATGATCACAAGGCTGGGGACGAGACCCTTGAACATGGTGGTGGTTCCTTTCTGATTGCGATGCCTAGGACTTAGGCGGCCAGGTGGTCTTGGCATCCTCCGCTGACGCATCTGTGAGCGGACCGCTTGAGCGTGGCGCGCTTGCGCTGTAGGCTTTGGCAATTGTTGGGTAGGGCAGGTACCATGAGCGTCACCACCGTGCAGCAGATGGCTGACCGCGTTGCCTCGTTGATGGAACAGCGGCTGCGCGTGGCGGGCAAGGGCCTGCGCGAAAAGCTCAGGCGCGGCGGGCGGCGATTGCCGCGCAAGATCCGGCGCGAGGCCGAGTATCTGGCCGAGGTGGCCGAACTGGCGCTGCACCCCAAGGTGCAACTGATGCTGGACGATGCCCGGATCGCGGCGGCCTATGACGCGTGCGTGAAATACCTGAACCCGCTGGGCTCGGGCGACCGGATCAAGGGCGCGCTGATCGGGGTCGGCGGGTCCATCGCGTTCGCGCTGGTGGTGGTGGCCGCCGGGGTGGTCGGCGTGCTGTGGTGGCGCGGTCTGATCTAGAAAGCTGTGGCGGTGCAAAAGGAAAGGCGCCGCGCTGTGGGAACGGCGGCGGCGGGCATTTGTCCCTGCGCTTTCTCAACCGATGTTTTGTCGGACGGCGGGGGACGCACCAGCGGTTCATCTCGCGAAGATGATGAAAGATAACCCGCTGGCTCGCCCGCCCCTACGCCCTCACAGCCCCGGATAGATCGGGAAACGGTGGCACAGCGCCTGAACCTCGGCGCGGACCTTGGACTCCACCTCGGCGTTGGAATCGCCGTTGGCGGCCAGACCGTCGACAACCTCGACAATCCAGCGGCCGATCTGGCGGAATTCGGCCTCGGCAAAGCCCCGCGTGGTGCCGGCGGGGGTGCCAAGCCGCACGCCGCTGGTGATGGTCGGCTTTTCGGTGTCGAACGGAATGCCGTTCTTGTTGCAGGTGATGTGGGCGCGCCCTAGCGCCTTTTCGGTCGCGTTGCCCTTCACGCCCTTGGGGCGCAAGTCCACCAGCATCAGATGGGTGTCGGTGCCCCCCGTCACGATGTCGAGCCCGCCCTTCATCAACTCATCTGCCAGCGCCTGCGCGTTGCGGATCACAAGCGCCTGATAATCCTTGAAGCCGGGCTGCAACGCCTCGCCAAAGGCGACGGCCTTGGCGGCGATCACATGCATCAGCGGGCCGCCCTGAATGCCGGGGAAGATGGCCGAGTTCACCTTTTTGGCGATGTCCTCGTCATTGGTCAGGATCATGCCGCCACGCGGGCCGCGCAGGGTCTTGTGCGTGGTCGTCGTCGCCACATGGGCATGGGGGAACGGCGACGGATAAAGCCCCGCCGCAACCAACCCGGCGAAATGCGCCATGTCCACCAGCAGATAGGCCCCGACCGAATCCGCGATCTCCCGCATCTTGGCAAAGTCGATGATCCGCGGAATGGCGCTGCCCCCGGCGATGATCATCTTGGGCTTGTGCTCGGCTGCAAGTGCCTCGACCTGATGATAATCAAGCTCGAGGTCCTGCTTGCGCACGCCGTACTGGATCGCATTGAACCACTTGCCCGACTGGTTGGGTGCCGCACCATGGGTCAGGTGGCCGCCGGCATCAAGCGACATGCCCAGAATTGTATCGCCGGGTTTCAACAGGGCCTGAAACACGCCCTGATTGGCCTGTGACCCCGAATTCGGCTGCACGTTGGCAAAGCCGCAGTTGAACAACTGGCACGCGCGTTCGATGGCAAGGTTTTCCGCGATGTCCACATACTGGCAGCCGCCGTAATACCGCTTGCCGGGGTAACCTTCGGCGTACTTGTTCGTCATGACCGAGCCTTGCGCCTCCATCACGGCGCGCGACACGATGTTTTCGCTGGCGATCAGTTCGATCTCGTCCCGCTGGCGACCCAATTCGCGGGTGATGGCATCGAAAAGGGCTGCGTCGCGGGTGGCAAGGGTTTCGGTAAAGAAACCGGTGTCGCGGGCGGTCATGGCGTTTCCTCCGGGGGATGCAATGGCGGTTATCTAGCCCGGTTGCCGCCCTTGGAAAAGCGACGAAAGCGACCCCTGCCGTGAAATGCGCGAAATCGCCCTGGCGTATAGTAAACCCGGTTGCACCGACGGAACGGCCTGCGCAAGATGGCGCCAGCCCAAGGGAGGCCCGATTGCCCCGCACCATCGCCTTTCACGCCTCGCCTGCCGATCAGGCGCAGGCGGCGCTTGCCACCTTGACCGCCCGTCACGGGCAGGCGCCCGACTTTGCCGCCGATGTCATCGTGGCGCTTGGTGGCGACGGTTTCATGCTGGAAACGCTGCACGCGACGCAAAGTCTGGGCGTGCCGGTCTACGGCATGAACTGCGGCACCATCGGGTTTCTGATGAATGCCTTTGCCATCGAGGGGTTGGAGGCCCGGCTGGACGCCGCGGTGGAAGAGGTGATCAACCCGCTTGCCATGACCGCCACGCGCAGCGACGGGTCCGCCGTGCAAGGGCTGGCGATCAACGAGGTGTCGATCTTGCGGGCCGGTCCGCAGGCTGCGAAACTCCGCATCCTTGTGGACGGGCGCGAACGCATGGCGGAACTGGTCTGCGACGGCGCGCTGGTCAGCACCCCGGCCGGGTCCACCGCCTATAACTATTCGGCACATGGGCCAATTTTGCCGATCGGGTCAGATGTGCTGGCGTTGACGGCGGTTGCGGCGTTCCGCCCGCGGCGCTGGCGCGGCGCGTTGCTGCCCAGCACCGCCACCGTGCGGTTCGAGGTGCTGGAACAGCAAAAGCGCCCGGTGATGGCCGACGCCGATGGCCATTCCGTCCGCGATGTGGTGGCGGTGGAAATCCGGTCCGAACCAAAGATCCGCCACCGGATCCTGTTCGATCCGGGGCACGGGCTGGAAGAACGGCTGATTTCCGAACAGTTCACCTGAGCGCGCGTGCGGCGCGGGAACTCAGCCCCGCCAGTCGCCAAACCCGAACATCTGGTAGTCGCGGGCATAGGCCTCTCGGGCGGTGGCTTCGTGGTCGGGGGTGATGATGGCGGCGAGCGGGTGGCCAATCAGGGCAGGGGCTGGCGGCAAGGGCGGGCAGGACGCGCCTGTTTCCTGTGCCAACCACGCCAGACCTTCGGCCAGCCGGTCCTCGCGGATGAGCGCGTCGGGCGGCAGTTGGGCGGCAAACCCCTGCACCACCGCCGTCTGGCTGGCCCATGAGGCATCAACCCGCACCGAAGTTTGGCCGGCAAGATTGCCGCGCAGGAAGCCGAGAAACTTCAAGAACGCCTCTGCCTGCTGGTCGGGGGTCAGCCGGTCCAGCCGGTCGGGCGGGGGCAGGTCGATCTTCCACGCGCGTTTCAGGATGCCCCGCACCTCGCCTGCCGAACCCGACAGGATGCGGTCACAGAACGCGGCATGCGCGCGCAGCAGCGGGTGGCGCAGCACGGTAAAGCTTCGCGCGCCGGGGTTTGATTTTTGCCAGTGTTTCAGGGTCTTTTGCGTAAACCCTTCCAATAGACCGGGCGTGGCGCCCAGACTTGCCAGCCAGCCGCGCACCTGCGCCTCGGGCCCGCCCTTGAGCGGCAGATACAGAAGCGGTGCCCCGCAGGCCGCCACCCAGCCTGGCACACCCGCGCCGCGCCGCGGTTCGAAGTTCGGCGTGCGTCCGAGGTTGAAGCGGTCCATCCGCGCCAGCCCAGCCGCCATTTCGGCCGGGTTCTCCACCAGATCTTCCAGCGGTTCGGGGTTTTGCTTTTTCACCCGGTCGTCGATCGCCTCGAGCCGATCCGGTACCCCCAGAAACGCCGCAAGACCGTTGAGCACCTCAAGGTCGCCCACGTCTTCATAGCCGATGTAAAAGGCTGTCTGCCCGCTGGTTTGCAACGCGCGCAGGATGTGGAGCTGGAACTCCTGCAACTGCGCCACGTGGTTCTGGAATTCTTCGGCGTTAAACCGCGCCTGCGCCTCGCGCCGACGGCGGGCATCGCCCAGCTTCCACTGGCCGGTGGCACGCGCGATCTTCAGCGACACATAGCTTTCCAGAGGATTGCGCGTCAGCACCACCTTGGCACAGCGCCGGTCGGCCAGACAGGCGGCCAGCACGCGCGGGTCATGGTCGTGAAAGAAGCGAAACCCTGCCAAACCCTCGGTCGCCGCATCCATCGCACGGATCAGCGCCAAGGGATCATCCTCGCGCTGGTGCATCGAAATGCCGAACAGTTCGGTCTGGTCCTTCTTGCCGATGAAATGCGGATTGAACGCCTCGCCGTGGCAGGCGACGCCGGGTATGGCATTCAGGTTCGCCTCAAGAAAGTTCGACCCGGTCCGCATGTCGGCCAGCACGATAAAGCGATCGAACGGCGCGGGCATCGGTCACTTCACCAGATACGGGCGGCCACGCCGCCCGCTGGAGGGGGTCAGGTCTTCGCCCAAGGGGATGTCGCCCACCATGGTGGGTTGCATACCCTGATTGCGCAGGTCCTGAATGAAGCGTCCAAAGCCCGACAGGTCCGCAAGGCGCGGCGCCTCGGCCAGACGGCGCAAGGCAGTGGGGCTGATTTCATCGACGATGGTTTGCAGCGGTTCCATCGGATTTTCCAGAAACTCGGCAAGGTTCCAGATCCGCACCCGTGCGCGGGTGTCGTGGCGGCGCAATTGGGCGACATGCAGCGATTCGATCTGCTGCAGGCGCGCGGCTTCGCGGCGCAGGTCGGAAAACTCGGCCTTCGACCGGAACAGGGGCACCGCCCAGGCGCCGGTGATGACCGAAATCTGCGCGTTGGGATCGCGGGCGATAAAAGGGGCGATGTCCTGCACATCGCGGGGGCCGAACTGGAAACACTGGCGTTCGCCGCGCGTGTTCCAGATAAGCGAGGTCAGGAAGCGGTCCGGGTCATAGTCGCGCAAGGTGGCACTGTCGGAGAGGCAGCCGTTATACACCCGCTCGCCCCCGGCGAACTGCACGCGGCCTTGGGCGAACAGGTGGCCATGCACCCGGCCGCCGATGCTGCGCGACAGCCAGCTGTCGAAATCCTGAAACAGGTCGGCAAAGCCTTCGAACACCGAATAGGGTTGTGCCGTCAGCCCGTTTTCCCAGCCGGGTTGCGGAAACCGGCTTTGCATGTAAAGCCCCGGACGCCCGCGCACCCGCCGCTCGGTCGCTTTGGAAAACAGTCGGTCGATCTTGCCGGGGCTGGGTTCGGCGCGCGGCGCCTGCGCCTCGGCAGGGGCCAGAAACTCGCGGTACAGGCGGTTCGCCTGCGGCCAGATCTTGCGCGCGACAAAACAATCCGACCGGCGCAGCAGTTGCAGGTGGTCGTCGTAAAAGATGTGGGGCTTGCCCTGAAAGTCGAATTTGGACAGCGTCAGCGACCGACTTTCGACCGTGGTGGAATGCTTGCGCACCAGCGTCTGGAAATAACTTTCATCCGGAATCCAGACCCGGCGGAAGTAGCGGTCGTATTTCGGGCGCTCGGGGTCGGTGACGATGGCCGACAGCGTGCTGCGCGTCAGGCACCACCACTGCGACCCAAGATGCGGCACCAGCCCTGCCGGGATGCGGCGGCGCAGGCCCAGCTTGCGCTGCACGGTCACATAGGTGTCGAACAGCCAGCGGTGCTTGCGCCAGCTGAACGGGAACCGCAGGGTGAACCGCTCGCGGTCAAGGCCGCCCACTGTCCACCCGACATCGGCGGTGGTGACGCTTTCGATGAAATCGGTGCGCGGACGGGCGGCGAGATAGGCCATAAGCTCGGCCGTCGGACGCAAGGGCAGGCATGACCCTGACGCCAGAAACACATGGCCGACGCCCGGAAAATCGCGCAGCATCAGGTCTGAGGCGTCAAGCGTGGCCGCGACCAGCCCCCAGGTGCCCCATTCGCAGGCGTGGCGGCGCGAGAACCGCACGTTGGGCAGGTCGGCCAGATCCTTCACAAGCCGGTCATAGGCCCCAGCCTTGACCCGCGCGTCGACATGCAACACCACGGGGCAGCCTGTTTCCGCCCAGTGCCGCGCGATTTGCGCGGCGCGGTGCAGCGCCGTGTGGCAAAGCATGAGGAACCCAAGACCCATGCTATGCCCAATTTCCCTTGGACATCAGCCCGAGAATTTCGAGTTGGCGCCAGTTGATGTATTTCTCGGACCATTTGCACCAAAGGTCGGGCTGGGCCCGCAGCCCTTCGCGATAGGCGAGGTATTCCTTGGACGCGGCGAAGTGTTCGCGCCGCTGCATTTCCTCGTCAGCCTTGATCGTCAAGGTGTCAAGAAACTTGGCATGCAGCAGGCAACCCGACGCCTTTTCGCCGCCTGTGGCGTCATAGGTCAGGTTCAGGCCGCGCGGCAAGATCATGTGCGTGGAACTGGCGTAAGCATAGCTGCGGTGCCAGTGGACCAACGGTATCTTGTTCAGTGCAGGGGCGCGTTCGGGCGCATCGGGGAAAAAGACCCGGGCGCGTGGCCCGCCCTGAATCCACAGGTTGCCCAACCCTGGGTTTTTCTTGATCGAATAGTTGCCGCTGTCGAACCAGCTGGCAATTTCAAACGGGTCCTGTCCTTCGCGGTAGGGTTGCGCATCGACCGGCCCCTTGGGATACATGTCAAGGATCATTGCCGCAAAGGCCCGCACCGATGAGGCCTCCAGCCAATCGGTCAGCGCGCGCAGCGGGCGGGTATCGCTGAACGGGTAGACCAGAAATTCGTCGGCATCGACCGTCACGCACCAGTGTCCGTGGCCGTGGCGGCGGAGCAGCCAGTTCTGCCAGTCCAATCCGTAGCGCGCGCGCTTGTAACTAGCGGTCGCTGAC
>JAUXPG010000394.1 GCA_030683915.1 Gemmobacter sp. | reverse complement strand
CGCTGGCAGGGCGAACCCGTCGTGATGATCGTGGCCCAAAGCCGCGCGTTGGCCGAAGACGCCTGCGCTCTGGTGGAAGTGGAGTATGATCCGCTGCCCGCCGCTTGCGACATGGAAACCGCCCTTGCGCCCGATGCGCCGCGCATCCACCCGGAACTGGACAGCAACCTGTGCTGGGAACGCAAGTTTGAAACCGGCGCCGTGGACGCCGCCTTTGCCGACCCAACGGCCACCGTTGTCACCCGCCATTTCGCCTTTGGCCGCCACACCGGCGTCACGCTGGAACCCCGCGCGGTGATCGGTGACTATGACCCGTCCGAAGATCGGCTGACCATGCACTACTCCGGTCAGGCGCCCCACATGATGCAATCCGTCGTGTCGCGCCATCTGGGCGTGCCCGAGGCGCGGGTCCGCGTGGTGGCCGAGGATGTCGGCGGATCCTTCGGCATCAAGATCCACACCTACGGCGACGAAATTGCCACGCTTGCGGCGGCCAAGCTGTTGCGCCGTCCGGTCAAGTTCGTGGCTGACCGGCTGGAAAGCTTTCTGTCCGACATCCACGCCCGCGACCACCGCATCACGGCGCGGGCCGCGGTGAATGCCGAAGGCAAGCTGACGGCGGTGGAAATCGACGATCTGACCGGCATCGGGCCCTATTCGGTCTATCCCCGGTCCTCGGGGATCGAGGGCAATCAGGTCGTCAATCTGACCGGGGCGCCCTACGACTTCGCGTCCTACCGCGCGCGGTTGCGGGTGGTGTTCCAGAACAAGGTGCCAATGTGCCAATATCGCGCCGTAGGCCACCCCATCGCCATGGCCGTGATGGAAGGGCTGATGGATGATCTGGCCGCCAGCACCGGTCGCGACCCGGCCGAACTGCGCCGCATCAACCTGCGCCGCGACGACAGCTATCCCGCCGCGTCACCCCAAGGCATGCGCTTTGCAGACCTGTCGCATCAGGCGTGTTTTGAAAAGCTGCTGGGGCTGATGGAGTATGACCGGCTCAAGGCCGACCGCGATGCCATGCGCGCCAAGGGCGTGCACCGGGGCATCGGACTGGTCAGTATGGTCGAGGTCACGAACCCTTCACCCATGTTCTACGGCGTCGGCGGCGCCCCCATTGCAGCGCAGGATGGCGCGACCGCGCGGCTGGATGCGTCGGGCGCGGTGCATGTTTCGAATTCGATCACCGAACAGGGTCAGGGGACCGAGGCGATTCTGGCCCAGATCACCGCCGAGGTGATGGGCGTCGATATCCGCGATGTTCATGTAACCACGGGCGATACGGCAACCGTACCTTATGGTGGCGGCACATGGGCGTCGCGCGGGGCAGGCATCGGCGGCGAGGCGATGTTGCAGGCCGCCCGCGCCCTGCGCGCGCAGGTGCTGGAGGTGGCAGGCGTGATCCTTCAGGCTCGGCCGGAAACCCTCAGCCTTGCGGGGGGCCATGTGGTCGACGCGGCGGGGGGCGCGGTGCGCATCAGCCTGTCCGACCTTGCCCGGACAGTCTATTACCGGGGCAACGAACTGCCACCCGGCACCCGCCCCGAACTGATCGCCACGCGGCATTTCCGGGTATCCGATTACCCCTTCGTGTTCACCAACGGCGCGATGGCAGCGCATGTCGAGGTGGATACCGAAACCGGCATGGTCACCCTGCTCGGGTTCTGGGTGGTCGAGGATGTGGGCACAATCCTGAACGAAAAGCTGGTGGACGAACAGATCCGTGGCGGTGTGGTTCAGGGCATCGGCGGGGCGCTTTACGAGGAATGCATCTATTCCGACGACGGCCAGATGCAGAATGCCACCATGGCCGACTATCTGGTGCCCATGGCGGGGGAAATGCCCGACATCACCGTGGCCCACGTCTGCACCCCCACCCGCACCTCGGAACTGGGGGCAAAGGGCGCGGGCGAGGCGGGCACGGCGGGCGCCCCCGGCGCCCTGATGAACGCCATCAACGATGCGCTGCGCCCGCTGGGGGCCGCGACCGTGTCGCAAATGCCAATGACGCCCGAACGCATCCTGCGTGCGCTGGGCACCATCTGACGCCAGGAAAGGATCGAGGATGACGATCACGCATCTCAAGAGGGGCAAGCCGGAATCGGACCGTGCGGAGGATGATGCGCAGGTCCGGGCTGCGGTTGAGGGGGTGCTGTCGGACATCACCTTGCGGGGCGATGCGGCGGTGCGGGAGCTGAGCCAGAAGTTCGACGGCTATGCCCCGGCCAGTTTCCGGCTGAGCGCGTCCGAGATCGAGGCGGCGATGCAGAAGGTGGCGCCGCGCGACATGGACGACATCCGCTTTGCGCAAGACCAGATCCGCCGCTTTGCCCAGGCGCAGCGCGCCAGCATGACGGATATCGAGGTGGAGACCCTGCCCGGTGTGATCCTCGGGCACCGCAACATCCCGGTGCAGTCGGTCGGCTGCTATGTGCCGGGCGGCAAGTTCCCGATGGTGGCCTCGGCGCATATGTCGGTGCTGACCGCCTCGGTCGCCGGGGTGCCGCGCATCATCGCCAGCGCGCCGCCGGTCAAGGGCGCACCGCATCCGGCCATCGTGGCGGCGATGCAACTGGGCGGCGCGCATGAAATCTATGTGCTGGGCGGCATGCAGGCCGTGGGCGCGATGGCGATCGGGACCGAGACGATCACGCCGGTCGACATGCTGGTCGGCCCCGGCAACGCCTATGTGGCCGAGGCCAAGCGCCAGCTCTATGGCCGGGTGGGGATTGACCTGTTCGCCGGCCCGACCGAGACGATGGTGATTGCCGATGACACGGTTGATGCCGAACTGGTGGCGACCGATCTTCTGGGGCAGGCCGAACACGGCTACAACTCGCCCGCCTGCCTGATCACCAACAGCCGCCGTCTGGCTGAGGCGACACTGGCCGAGGTGGACCGGCTGCTGACCATCCTGCCCACCGCCGCCACCGCCGCCGTCAGCTGGCGCGACTACGGCGAGGTGATCGTGTGCGACAACCATGACGAAATGTTGCGCGTGGCCAATGACATGGCCTACGAGCATGTGCAGGTGATGACCGACCGCGACGACTGGTATCTGGCACAGATGCACAGCTACGGCGCGCTGTTTCTGGGCGCGCGGACCAACGTGGCGAACGGCGACAAGGTGATCGGCACCAACCACACGCTGCCGACGCGGCGGGCCGGGCGGTATACCGGCGGGCTCTGGGTCGGCAAGTTCCTGAAAACCCACAGCTACCAGCGCGTCACCACCGACGCGGCGGCAGCGATGATCGGGGAATACGGCTCACGGCTGTGCATGCTGGAAGGCTTCGTCGGCCACGCCGAACAATGCAACATCCGCGTGCGCCGCTACGGCGGGCGAAACGTCGCCTACGGCACCGCAGCTGAATGAGGGCATGGCGGCTTGAAGCTGCCAATTCCGGCTATCGCGCTGGTTCCGGCCGCCGTTGGCCCTATTTTTGCGCATGACGGCACCCGCCCTGCATGGTAGGGCAAGGGCATGAACCAGCTTCCGACCCGCCAGCAGATCCTTGACTGGATTGCGCAGAACCCCGGCGAAAGCGCCAAACGCGACATCGCGCGCGCCTTCGGCATCAAGGGGGCGCAGCGGATCGAACTGAAGCGCCTGCTTCGCGAGCTTGAAGACGAGGGCGCGGTGGCCAAAAAAGCCCGCCGCTATGGCGCCCCCGGCGAACTGGCCCCGGTTTCGGTGTTGGAGGTCACGGGCCCCGACCGCGCGGGCGATCTGTTTGCGCGCGCGCTTGAATGGAGCGGTGACGGCGCCGCGCCCCGCATCCTGGTCGTGCCGCAGAAAGACGACCCGGCACTGGGCGCAGGTGATCGGATTCTGGCCCGGCTGACCGCCGTGAACCGCGAAACCCACAGCCACGAAGCCCGGTTGATCCGCCGCATCGGGGCCGGCGCGCGGCGCATTCTGGGGCTGTTTCGCAAAACCGCCGAAGGCGGGCGCATCCTTCCCATCGACAAGGGCGAGGCCAAGGAGTGGCTGGTGGCCCGTGACGCTACCCAGAACGCCCGCGACGGCGAACTGGTCGAGGCCGAACTCGTCGGTCGGCGCGAAGCCATGGGCCTGCCGCGCGCGCGTATCATCGGCCGGTTGGGCGACCCCGGCGCGCCAAAGGCGGTGTCGCTGATCGCCATCCACCAGCACGGCATCCCCGACGACTTCCCTGATGATGTCGTGCTTCAGGCAGAGCGGCAGGACCCTGCCCCGCTGGGCCGGCGCGAAGACCTGCGCCACCTGCCGTTGGTCACCATCGACCCCGTCGATGCGCGCGACCGCGATGACGCGGTTTATGCCCATGCCGATGAAACACCCGGCAATCCGGGCGGCCATGTCATCTGGGTCGCCATTGCCGATGTGGCGCACTATGTCCGCCCCGGGTCCGCGTTGGACGCCGAAGCGCGGCGGCGCGGCAATTCCACCTATTTCCCCGACCGGGTGGTGCCCATGCTGCCCGACCGGCTGTCGGGCGACCTGTGTTCGCTGCACGAAGGGGTGGACCGCGCCTGCATGGCCGTCTGCATCCGCATCGACGCGCAAGGCCACAAGCTCAGCCACCGCTTCACCCGCGGGCTCATGCGGTCACAGGCATCGCTGGCCTACGAAGATGTGCAGGCGGCGCAGGATGGCAGGCCCGACGACCGCACCGCACCCTTGCTGGAGGGTGTGATCCGCCCGCTTTATGCGGCCTACGAGGCGCTCAAACGCGCCCGCGCCCTGCGCCAACCGCTGGAACTTGACCTGCCCGAACGCCGCATCGTGCTGTCCGAGGATGGTCGCGTGGTATCGGTCAACTTCAAGGAACGGTTCGACGCGCACAAGTTGATCGAAGAATTCATGGTGCTGGCAAACGTCGCCGCCGCCGAGGAACTGGAACGCCTGCGCCGCCCGCTGCTGTACCGCGTGCACGAGGAACCCAGCCTTGAAAAGCTTGACGCCCTGCGCGAGGTGGCGCAGGCCTCGGGGTTCGTGCTGGCCAAGGGACAGGTGCTGAAGACCCAGCACCTGAACAACCTGCTCAAGCAGGCCGAAGGCAGCGACTTTGACGAACTGCTCAACATCACGACGCTGCGGTCCATGACGCAGGCCTATTACTTCCCACGCAATCTGGGCCATTTCGGGCTGGCGCTGCGGTCCTACGCGCATTTCACCTCGCCGATCCGGCGCTATTCCGACCTGATCGTGCACCGCGCGCTCATCCTCGGGCATGGCTGGGGCGACGACGGGCTAAGCCACGCCGACATCGAGACACTGGAAGAAACCGCAAAGCTGATCTCGGACACCGAGCGGCGCAGCATGACTGCCGAGCGCGACACCACCGACCGCTACCTCGCCGCGTGGCTGTCCGACCGCGTCGGGGCCGAATTCTCCGGCCGGATTTCCGGCGTGCAACGCTTTGGCCTGTTCGTGCGTCTGGACGAGTCAGGAGCCGATGGCCTGATTCCCATCCGCGAGATCGGGCGCGAATTCTTTCATTACGATGCGACGGCGCAGACCCTGATGGGCGCCGATACGGGCCTGACCCTGGGTATCGGCCAACGGGTCACCGTGCGGCTGACCGAGGCGGTGCCGGTGACGGGTGGACTGTTACTGGAACTGGTGTCGGTCGAGGACAAAGGCATGCCTTCCGGGCGCGCGGCCCGGGCCCGCAAGGGCGGAAAGCCGCGCCCGCCCCCGCGCGGGGCGGCGAAATCCCGCAAGGTGCTGCGCACGCGCCGCTGAACCCGGCCTTTCCGGAAGGCTCGATTCGGGCTAGATTGTCGCCAAAGAGCAGACAACAACGGAACTGGGCAGGTGTCATCATGCAGCACGTTTTCAAGGTATTGGGCTTTGGCCTTGCGCTTTTGCCCATGGGCTGCGGCAACGCCGGGCCAGACCGGCTGGCAGCCCGCCCGGTTGCGGCCAGCACGGCGCCGCCCGTAGCCATGGCCAGCGCCGACCAAAAGGCCGGGTTCGACCGCTGGGCCCAAGGCTTCGCATCGCGGGCACGGTCCAATGGCATCGCGCCCGCCGTCGTCAGCCGCGCATTGGATGTGGCCTATTACGACCCTGACGTGATCCGGCTGGACCGGCGGCAAGCCGAATTCGCCCGCCCGATCTGGGAATATCTTGACAGCGCGGTGTCAGATACCCGGCTGGCCAACGGGCGCAGGGCGCTGGCAGACCACGGTGCCGTGCTTTCGCGCATCGAGGCGCGCTATGGCGTTCCGAAAGAGGTGGTGGCGGCAGTCTGGGGCATGGAAACCAGCTATGGCCTCAACCGCGGCAAAAAGGGCGTCATCCCGTCGCTGGCAACCCTGGCCTATGACGGACGGCGCGGCGCGTTCTTCGAGGAGCAGTTGATCGCGGCGCTCAAAATCCTGCAATCCGGCGACACCGACCCGGCCAACATGAAGGGCAGCTGGGCTGGCGCCATGGGGCACACCCAGTTCATGCCGACAAGCTACCTCGCCTATGCGGTGGATTTCACCGGCGACGGGCGTCGCGACATCTGGAGCGATGATCCCACGGATGCGCTGGCCTCGGCCGCGAACTATCTGGCCAAAATGGGCTGGCGCAGCGGCCAGCCGTGGGCGGTCGAGGTGACAGTGCCCACCGGATTCCGCGAGGCAGGCAAGGCCATCAAGAAGCAACCCTCGCAATGGCAGGCCCAAGGCGTGCAGGCCGTGCGCGGCGGGCGCATCCCCGATCACGGTCCGGCGTCGATCCTGATGCCAGCCGGGGCAAACGGCCCGGCGCTGATGATCTTCCCGAACTTCGGCGTGATCAGCCGCTACAACAACGCAGACAGCTATGTGATGGGGATAGGCCTGTTGTCCGACCAACTGGCGGGACGCGGCGGGCTGGTCAAGCCTTGGCCGCGCAGCGACCGCGCCCTGACCGAGGCCGAGCGCAAGGAAATCCAGCAGCGCCTTGCCGCCTTGGGGCATTATACCGGCGAAATCGACGGGGTGACAGGGTCGGGCACCATGGAAGCCGTGCGCGCCTGGCAAACCGCGCAAGGACTGACGCCAGACGGATACGTGAACGAAGCGCTGCTCAAGCGTCTGCGCTGAGGGCATCTGCAGAGCCGGGGGTTTCACACCCCCGGGCCCCCGTGGGATATTTGGATCGAAGCGAAACACCGCTGTGCGCAGATGCGGTTGCCCGCTTCGCGCCGACAAAAATATCCCGGGGTCCGGGGCAGAGCCCCGGTCCTGTCCCCTCCGCTCAGCGCGCCATTGCGTGATATTCCGGATTGGGCGCCATCTCCACCGCCGCGGCGATGCGGTTGGACATGTTGTAGAAGGCCGCTACTGCCGCGATGTCCCAGATGTCGCGGTCGGCAAAGCCTGCCTCGCGCAGGACGGCGCGGTCGGGTTCATCGATGTCCTGCGGGCGCTGGGTCAGTTTCACCGCAAAACCCAGCATGGCGCGTTGGCGTGGCTCCAGTCGGGCCACACGCCAGTTCTGCGCGATGGTTTCCGCAAGGATCGGATCGCCGGTCAACTGCCGCAGGGCGGCGCCATGCGCCGTGAGGCAATAGACGCACTTGTTCTCCGCCGAAACCGCGACCGCGATCATCTCGCGCTCGGCCTTGCTCAGACCCGAGGGCGCCAGCATCAGGTCGTTGTACATTGCCATGAAGGCGCGCAGTTTCGCCTGATCGAAGGCGTAGGACTGCAACACATTGGGAATCAACCCCAGCTTCTCGGTGCATTTGTCGAAGTAGGCCGCGATATCGGCATCGAGCGGGGGCGCAGGGCCGAGGTCAAGCGCGGTGAGCCGGTCCATGGTCAGACCCTCCTGATCGTGTCGCCCGGTTGCAGCACCGGCTCCAGTTCCACCACATGCCCGCCCACGACTCCGCCCGGCAGCAAGCCGGCGATGATCTCGGCGGCCTTGCGGCCAATGTCCTTGCGGCAACTGTCCATCGTAGCCAGCCGGCGCGGCAGGCCATCCAGCAATTCCACCCCGTTGAAACCAGCCAGCCCCACCCGGCCCGGCACGTCGATGCCATTCTCCAGACACCACAGCAGGCCGCCGGCGCCAATCATGTCGTTGGAGTAATAAAGAAAATCCAGATCCGGCGACCGGCGCAGCATGGCGGCCGTCATCTCGCGCCCCTTCAGCAGGGCGGATCCACCGGCATAGAATTCGCGATCAGCCAGCGTGATCCCCGCGTCGGCCAGCGCCTCCTCGAAGCCTTCCATGCGTTTTCGGGCGCGGTGGTCATCGGGCATCTTGGTTCCCAGAAACCCGATCCGCCGATAACCCGCCGCCAGAATGGCCTGCGCCATCTGCCGCCCGGCCCGTCGGTGCGAGATGCCGACCATCGAATCCACCGGGGTGCCATCGGTATCCATGATCTCCACAACCGGTACGCCCGCGGATTCCAGCATCGCGCGCGAGGACTCGGAATGCTCCAACCCGGCAATAACGATGCCCGAAGGCCGCCATGACAGCATCTCGTAAAGCACGGATTCCTCGCGGTCCGACGAATAGTGCGTCACGCCGAACACGGGTTGCAGGCCGGTATCCTCCAATACCTCGGAAATGCCCTGCAGCACTTCGGGAAACACCATGTTCGACAGGCTGGGAACGATCACGCCCACCAGATTGACCCGCTGGCTGGCCAAGGCTCCGGCGATCTTGTTGGGGACATAACCAAGATCCCGTGCGGCCCCCAATACCTTTTCGCGCGTTGCATCCGACACGTCTCCGCGGTTGCGGAGCACGCGGCTTACGGTCATTTCCGACACCCCCGAGAGTTCGGACACGTCGCGTAGCGTCAGCGGACGGCGGGGCGGGGCCGATTTCGGCCCGGGCCGTGCCGGTGGTTTGCTCATGGGGCGTCCTCCTCGCGCGCTTTGCATGATTGTTAGCGCCAAACCCGACACTTGGCCAAGCCCCCGGTTGCATCGCCCCGATTTTGCGGGCATCACGACAGCATGGCCCCGTAGCTCAGGGGATAGAGCGGCCGCCTCCTAAGCGGCAGGTCGGAGGTTCGAATCCTCCCGGGGTCACCAGCACTGACCAGTTGCCAATGAAGTATAGGCGTGGGTGGACCGGGGTCGTCGGATGCGCGCCCCCGATGCAGAGGGCGGACCGGCTAGGCAGATGGCCCCAGACTCATGGTCTGTCGGGGCGCTGTCGCTTCCCGTGGCCGCGCCCCCACGAAAGCCCAAGCCTCGTCTGCCTCTTTGGGTGCGAAGGTACGTGCTCCGATCGGGCTCACGGTATCGAAGGTTTCGATCATTAGCTCCGCAAGTTTTGGTGCACCGACGACAGCATAGTGGCTGACGTGCGCGATCGAGCGCGCTTGCGTCGTCAAGCTCTTGAGCGAGACGCTGAGCAGGGCATCCGACATCCCGAAATCGTCCAGCACAAGCAGCATGCGGATCGTTCCATGCAGCGCGAACGCCTCGCTGATCACGTCGGCCAAGGCGGACATCTCGTCCGGGCTGACCCCGGTTTTGATGCGGAAGGCATAGACCGATGGCGTGTCGGTCGGGATCTGGGTGATCGTGTGGGTCATGAACATCGGCGCCCCCCTGCGTTGTGGATCCGTTCAACTGGCAAAGGCGGAGCTTGTTCTGTCGTTGGCCTGTTTCTGTAGGCCAAGGCACGTCAGTCTTCTCGAGCCGGCGGCGTTCACCAACTCGATGTCAGAAACCCGACCCGAACCGAGCATAGCGGTGACCGCCACGGTACGGCCGGGCCGAAATATGAGGTCCTCGCGAGACCGAGCGCCCGACTTTCTGTGTCGATCCAGACGCCGCGCTGGCGTGGGCATTCCAACTCCTTCAGTCAAAAACTGGATTTGCTCCATCTGTTTAAGCGGGACCGGCCCCGCGCCCTTCTGCGACGGCACTCCGCCGATCCGTGGCCGATGAAGCCTTCGAGAGTTTGCATGATCTTTTGGGTGGGGTCTCGAGCGAAAGGGTGCCTGCGTGCACCGTTCATCTGGACTATGCCAAAGAAGCATCCCCTTCGAAAGCAGAGCGATGACCGCACCTTCCTCCGACAACAAGCGGCATCGGCTTCGCCTGATCGCAGCGATCCTGCCGGCCATCGCGCTGGTGGGTGCCGCCTTCCTGATCGACGCCGCACACCATGCAGCCGCGCGATCGGCAAAGGTCAGTGACCGCGCCAGGCTCGCGGCGGGCACGGTCGATCTGCAACTCGGCAGGCTGTTGGAGTTGACGCGGTTCTGCGCGACCTCCCCTGACCTTCTTGATCGGGTTGATGTCGCGGCTGTTGCTGACAGCTGCGGTCGATACGCCGAGATCATCGGGGCTTGGGTCGATGTGGTCGTGCCCGGTCCGACGCGCCAAGTGATCCTGAGCACCCACCCCGACGCACGGGATTTAGCGTTTCCCTTCCCGGCACCGGACGCGCCAGAAGCCTTGCTTATGCTGGACGCACAGAGCCGACAGGACGGCGGACCCGTCGTGTCCCACGCCTACGAAGCGCCCGGGTCCGGGGTCTGGACGCTGACCGGCGGGCAAAGGATACGGCTCGCCGATGGCCGCGCTGCCATGGTCCATGTCAACCTGCCGGCAGCCGTCTTGTCCGAGCAACTCGCAGAGATCGCGAGCGTGGGCGATCCACTCATCGGGCTGATCGATCCTAGCCGCCGGATCGTTGCGCGCAGCGCCAGCATTCCACGTCCGTTGTTCACCATCGTCCCGGCCTTGTTTCAGCCCGCGCTAGACAAGGGTGGCGCTGGCGCTCAGCTCAGCATCGCCGGACCTGTAGCAGTTGGCGGCGTCTGGGATATCGGATACCATCCCTTGCACGCCCCGCCGGGGTGGATGACAGTTGCCGTCCGTCCGGTACCGGGCATCCTGCAATCGTGGACGCTGGTCTCTGTGCCATCCACCCTTGTCCTCGTGGGGCTGTTTCTTTCCGGTGTGCTCATCTGGTTCGTCGGATACCGCCAACGCATCAAGGCGCGGGTGGCCGCCGCCGAGTTGGCCCGTGCTGAGGCAGACCGGGCCAGCCGGGACAAGTCGCGGCTCCTTGCCTCCTTCGCGCACGACATCCGGACGCCATTGATCAGCCTGATTGGGTCGCTTGAACTGCTTCAGATCGGCGCTCTGCCCGGCTCAGCCTCACGCGGGATCGCAACAGCATGCGGCTCTGCGGAAACGCTGTTGCAGATGGTTGACGACATTCTCGAGCTTTCCTTCCTCGGATCGGGAACCTTTCGGCTCAATCCCTTCCCGGTCGATCTGCGCCGGCTGGCCTCAGACCTTGTCGATCAAAGCCGGGGGGTGGCCGAGGACAAGGCGCTGACACTTCGGTTGGAACTCGACGAGGCGCTTCCCCCCGCGGTCGAGGTGGATCGCCTTCGGCTCCAGCAGGCGCTCTCCAATCTGCTCTCAAACGCCATCAAATATACCAATCATGGAATGGTGGTCCTGCAAATCAAGGCCGGTGCCATCGCGGCCGGCAGCACCACAGTGACGTTCTCGGTGGCTGACACAGGCGTCGGCCTTGCCAATGAGGACATCCCCAAGATCCTCCGCGAGTTCGGCCGGCTTGACCGAGAGGCGGAGCGGCAGGTTCAGGGCGTCGGGCTCGGTCTTGCCATCGTGCAGCGGATCCTGCGCGCCATGGGCTCGCACCTCACCATCGAGAGCGCGGTGGGACAAGGCTCGATCTTCGGCTTCACGCTGAGCCTTCCGGTGCCATCCGCAGCGCCGGCCGCTGATGCGGCCGCGCCGCTTGCCGGGCTCACGATCATCTATGCCGAAGACGAGCCCGTTATCCGTATGGTAACATCGCGGCGTCTCAGCACGGCGGGCGCCCGTGTGATCGAGGCCGTCGACGGGATGGAGGCTATCGAGCAGATCGCGAAGGCCACCCCTGACCTGCTCCTGCTCGATCTTCACATGCCCCGGCTCGATGGGGTCGGCGTCATTCGGCAGCTTCAGGCCGCAACCTCGCTCAGCTTTCCGGTCTTTGTACTCACCGCGCATATCGCGGGCCCAGAGGCCGACGCGGCGGCAGCAGGCGGGGCCGACGAAGTTTTCACCAAGCCGATCCAGATTGAGGCGCTTGCTGCGGCCTACCGAGCGTGGCGCAATGACTGTGGCCGTACCCGCCCGATGGGCGGCATTGGCCCGCATGCGGCGGGTAGCCCGCATCTCGACGCCGAGACCTTCCGGTCGGTCATCACCGAGGCGGATACTGCGTTCTCGGCAAAACTCATGAAAAAGTTCACGTCCGAAATGCAGGCCGATATCGCCGAGCTCCGGCGGGCGATGGCGGCCGGTGATGCCGAGAGCGCGCGCGCCCTTGCGCACAAAGGCCTCGGTATCTGTCAGGTTCTGGGCGCGGTGCGCCTTGGCAAGATCCTCCGGGCCATCGAGGACTCCGCAGCAAAAGGGGACGTCACCTCCGTCGCGCATCTGTCGCACACCTGTGCTGAGGCGCTGGAGTTCACGATTGCGGAGATGGAGGCTGCGGCTGGTCCGGCGATGGCCTGACAGCCGCGCGACACGGGCTCGCCCGACGGCGCGCCTGCCCTCGGGTCAAAAGCATGTCTGATGGGCTACGGTGACGTGGCCTGATCGAACATCTGTGTGATCCCAGCGGCTGCGAACAACCGCGTCAGCACGAGCAGCTGGCGGTGGCCCTTGCTGACCATCAATTCCGCGGTGATGCCCATGCCCCCGTGAAACTGCACGCATTCATGCGCCAAGTGCAGCCCCTGTTCGCTGGTCATCGACAGTGCCGCCCTGACGCGGCGGTGCCAGTCGTCGGGCGAACCCGAACGGTCGGCCGCGGCCATGACCAACGAGCGGCACATCTCGGTTGCCACGAACAGGCGCGCCATGCGGTGCTGGATTGTCTGGAAACTGCCGATGGGGGCGCCGAACTGCTGGCGGGTCTTCACGTAGTCCAGCGTGTCGGCCAGCAACCTGTCCATGATCCCGAGGATTTGTGCGCTGGCGGCCGCAGCGGCGCGCAACACCGAAGTGGCGAGCACGTCGGGGGCGACCTTGATCGGGTCAGCCTGCACGTCGGTCAAGCAAACGCGGGCCCCCATACCGCCATCGGCCATCGCCAAGGGGGTGATCTGAACCCCCGGCGCGTCGCGCGCCACGATGACGGCGCCTTGGCCTGTTGCAAACACCACCGCATCGGCGCGGTCGGCGCCGGGAACCAACGGCGCGGACGCTGTCAGCCCGCTTGCGTTGAGACGTGGGCTATCAAGCCAGGCAAAGACCAGCCGCGCCTTTCCTTCCATCGCCGGGACGAGCCACCGGGCCTGCTGTTCCTCGCTGCCGTGATGGCCAAGAAGATCCAAGGCGGCAAGAGTTCCGGCCAAAGGCCCCGGAAGCAGCGACTTGCCCACCGTCTGCATCATAACCATAAGGTCGTGGCCTTGCCCGCCAAGCCCTCCGGCCGTCTCTGGAACCGGCAACGCCAGAAGGCCCAAACCTGCCAGACCTGACAGCACCGCGTCGGCGCCAGCGCCGGCGTGGTCGCGCGCAAACCGTTCGATGGTGTCGCGCAGCATCGCCTGTTCGTCGGTCGGGTCCAGGTTCATGTCCGCTGTCCTTCTTGCAGGGCTGTGGTCGGCGGCGCCAGTTTAGCGGTGACGTTCGCCCGGTGTTCCCTAGCGCAAGGACTAGTTCGGCACGCGCTCATGTCCGGGTTATGCTGGATGCATGAATACTCGCGAAACGCCCCCCCCGATCAGCTCCACCCTGTTGCGCCTCGACCCCGAAGGCGGGCCGCCAACCTTGCTGGGGGGTCGGCACCGGGACAGTGGGCGACTGGTGTTCCCTCTACCGCAGGACGCAGAGTGGACTGCCGAGGCGTTGCCAGGGCTGGGCACGCTCTGGTCCTTCACGGTTCAGCGGTTCCGGCCCAAATCGCCGCCCTACGCCGGACCGGCGGCTTTCGAGCCATATGCGGTGGGATATGTCGACCTTGGCCCGCTGATCATCGAGTCGCGTCTGACCGGGGCGCCGCCAGAGTCGTTCTGCATCGGGATGGCGCTGCGCCTTGTCCCGTTGGTTCTGGACCTGACCGGGCCGGTCCGCCGGGTGACAACCTACGCCTTCGCCCCGGTGGGAGAGACGCCATGACCCCTGTTTACATCGTCGCAGCCGGCATCCACCCCTTCGGCCGGACCGAAGGACGGTCGGGCCTTCAGCAAGGCGCGTTTGCCGTAAGGCAGGCGCTGGCAGATGCCGGATTGCGGTGGGCAGACATGCAGTTCGCCTATGGCGGGTCGGATGCGGCGGGAAATGCCGACACGATGGTATCGGAACTGGGGACAACCGGCCTGCCGTTCATCAACGTGGCGAACGGTTGCGCCACTGGCGGTTCGGCGCTGTTCGGCGCCTGGAGCGCGATTGCATCGGGCCAGTTCGACCTTGGGCTTGCCGTCGGGTTTGACAAGCATCCCCGTGGCGCCTTCGATCCGCAGCCGCGGGACTGGGGGCTGCCCGATTGGTATGGGGAAACCGGGTTGATGCTGACGACGCAGTTCTTCGCCATGAAGATCCGCCGTTACATGCACCGCTTCGGCATTTCGGAGCGATCGCTGGTGCGGGTCGCGGAAAAGGCATTCCGCAACGGGGCGCTGGCCGATCATGCGTGGCGGCGCGCGCCGGTGGACGCCGCGACCATTGCCTCCGCGCCGATGGTCAGTGACCCTTTCACAAAATACATGTTTTGCTCGCCAGCCGAAGGCGGTGTGGCGCTGGTGTTGGCCAGCGAAAAGCGCGCGCGCGAACTGGGCGGGCTGGCGGTAAGACTGCGCGCCGCAGTGGTGCGCAGTCGCCCGGCCGGGTCGTTCGAGGTCTTTGCTCCGATGATCGAGGGCACGGGCGAGGCCAGCGCGACGCGGCTGGCCTCCGCCGCGGCGTTCGAGATGGCGGGCGTTGGCCCCGAGGACATCGGCGTGGCGCAGTTGCAAGATACCGAATGCGGCGCCGAAATCATGCATATGTCCGAAAACGGGTTCTGTGCCGATGGCGCGCAGGAGGCTTGGCTGGCAGAGGGGCGCACCGAAATCCACGGCATCTTGCCGGTGAACACCGATGGCGGCTGTCTGGCCTGCGGTGAGCCCATCGGTGCATCCGGGCTGCGTCAGGTTTATGAAAACGTCATGCAGCTGTCGGGCCGCGCCGGCGCGCGGCAGGTGCCGGGCCGACCCAGGCTGGGCTATACCCACGTCTATGGCGCGCCCGGCGTCTCGGGCGTGACCATTCTTGAGGCACCGTCATGGACCTGAGCTTCTCCCGGCAGGACCAAGAATTCCG
>JAUXPG010000368.1 GCA_030683915.1 Gemmobacter sp. | reverse complement strand
GGGGCACCTGTTGGGGGCCACGCGGGGCCTTGAAAAAGGCCGCGATGCGCGCGGCAAGGACTTGGTCATCAAGCGGCAGGTCAAGGCGCGCGCGCGCCTCCTCCATCAAGGGGTCGGGCACCACGCCCTTGCCGCGCGTTTCCATCAACCCGGCGACGAAATCGGGCCGGAATTCAGGGTGCGCCTGCACGGTAAAGGCCCGGTCACCATAAACCAGCGCAGCATGGGCGCAGAACGGGTGGCTGGCAACCGTGGTGGCCTCGGGCGGGCGTTCGGTGACCTGATCGCGGTGCCACGCATTCAGACGCACCGTTTCACCGCTGAAATCATACTCCTGCGGTCCGACGGCCCAGCCGCCCGCGAACTGCTCCACCTTGCCCCCCAGGGCCTGCGCAATGATCTGGTGGCCAAAGCAGATGCCCACCATCGGCACGCCGGCGGCATAGGCCGCGCGGATGAAGGTCTCGAGCGGGGGGATGAAGGGATGATCCTCGTAGGCGCCGTGGCGCGACCCGGTCAGCAGCCAGCCGTCGCAGTCGTGCACATCAGAAGGGAATTGCATGTCCACCACTGCATAGTCGCGGAAATCGAACCCGTGGCCGGCCAGCAGGGTGCGGAACATGTCGGGGTAGGTGCCGGATTGCGCGACAAGCGGGTCGGGCGCGTGGCCGGTCTGCAGGATGCCGATACGCATGGATCACTCTGGATGATGATGCGCGCAACCTAGCAGGGTGTCCGGTGCCGGGGCAAGGGGGGCGCCGGGGCGGCGCCTGCGCGCGGCATCCATCTGCATCGTCGAGCGGCGGGGATGGCTTTGCCCGCGCATAAATCAGGAAGGGATGGGCGCACATGCCTCGTGGGGGTTGGCCCGGTCGTGGCGTCGGGCTAGACACGAGGGGATGGACCTTTTGCACCTCAACGACCGGCCCGGCGAATATCCGCCGTCGTGGTACGCCGCCACGGCGGTGCCCCATATCCGCCGCCCGGCACTGGCAGGCGACCATCGCGCCGACGTCTGCATTGTCGGGGCGGGGTATACCGGGTTGTCAGCGGCGCTGCATCTGGCGCGCGCGGGAATGCGCGTGGTGGTCCTTGAGGCACATCGCGCCGGGTGGGGTGCCTCGGGGCGCAATGGCGGGCAGGTCGGGTCCGGCCAGCGGCTGGATCAGGACTGGATCGAGGCGCGGCTGCCCGCGGACGCCCGCGCGCTGTGGGAGATCGCCGAAGCGGCCAAGGCGCTGGTGCGTGATCTGGGTGCGGCCATGCCGGGGGTCGACTGGCGCCCCGGCATCGCCCACGCTTTACGCAAGCCCGCCGAGGTGGCGGCGGCGCGCGCCTATGCCGACCGGCTGGCACGCGACTACGGCTGTGACAGGATCGAGCCGCTGGACCGCGAGGCGCTGGCGGATATTCTGGGCACCGGCGTTTATGCCGGGGGCGAACTCGATCACGGAGCGGGCCACATCCATCCGCTGAACTTCGCGCTGGGGCTGGCGGCCGCGGCCGAGGAGGCGGGCGCGGTGATCTTCGAAAGTAGCGCGGTGCAATCGATCAGCGACGCCAGCCCGGCGCGGGTTCGCACCTTGGCTGGGGCGGTTGTGGCCGATCACGTCATTCTTGCCTGCAACGGGTATCTCGGTGGACTGGAACCGGCGGTCGCGGCGCGGGTCATGCCGATCAACAACTTCATCGTCGCGACCGAACCGCTGGGGGACCGTGCGCCGATGTCCCGGCCGGTGGGGGTGGCAGATTCCCGCTTCGTGGTGAACTACTGGCGCCAGACGCCAGACGGGCGGCTGCTGTTTGGCGGCGGCGAAAGCTATGGTTACCGCTTCCCCGACATCGTGGCCACGGTGCGCAAACCGATGCGGCAGGTCTATCCGCATCTGGCCGATGCCCGGATCGACCACGCGTGGGGGGGGACGCTTGCCATTACCGTCACCCGCGCGCCCTGTTTCCTGCGGGTCCGCCCCCATGTGCTGTCCGCGTCGGGCTATTCCGGGCACGGCGTGGCTTTGGCGACGATGGCGGGGCAGATCCTCGCCCAGGCGGTGCAGGGGCAAGCGGGCCGGTTTGATGTGATGGCCCGTCTGCCCACACCGCGCTTTCCCGGCGGCGCTGCGCTGCGCCATCCGGTGCTGGTGCTGGCGATGACATGGTTCGCCCTGCGCGACCGACTGGGCGTCTGAACGCCCACCCCCGAACGCACCGCTGGAAAAGACACCGCGCAAGGTATAACGGTGAACCGACGGCCCGATTTGGCCGCTCTGCACAGGATGCCCCATGTCTGCCGATGTTGTGCCGCCGCAGGCGCCCAATCTATATGATGCCGAACCCATTCCCGCCGCCGCCATGGCCGAGATCGAGCGCCTGTTGGCAACGGGTGACCTGTTTCGCTACACCGCCCCCGAAGGTGCCCCCGTCGCCCGGCTGGAGTCCGAATTCGCGGCCCTGATGGGTGTGCGCTATGCGCTGGCGGTGTCGTCCTGTTCCGCCGCGCTGTTTCTTGCGCTGCAGGCGCTGGATCTGGCGCCCGGCGCGCGGGTGCTGGTGCCCGCCTTCACCTTTGCCGCCGTCCCCTCTGCCGTGGTCCACGCCGGATGCGTCCCTGTCTTGGTCGAGGTGGACGACTCGCTGCGCGTCGACATGGCCGACTTCGCCGCCAAGCTTGAGGGTGCAGCGGCAGTGATGATTTCCCACATGCGCGGCCACACCTCGGATATGGACGCCATCATGGCGCTGTGTGATGCGCGCGGCATCCCGGTGATCGAGGATGCGGCCCATTCGCTGGGCACCACCTGGGGCGGGCGGAAGATCGGCACAATCGGCAAGATCGGGGCCTTCAGCTTTCAGTCCTACAAGCTGGTGAACGCAGGGGAAGGTGGCATGTTTGTCACCGACGACCCCGAACTGGCCGCCCGCGCTGTCATCATGTCGGGCGCCTACGAATACAACTGGAAGAAACACCCCGGCCTGCAAAACAGCTATCATCTGTGGCAGAACCGGCTGCCGCTTTACAACATGCGAATGCAAAACCTGTCGGCGGCGGTGATCCGTCCGCAGTTGCCGCTGGTGGCCGCGCGCGTGGCGCAGGGCCGTGCCAACCACGACCAGATGGCGGATGTGCTGAACGCGACGCCGCATTTCGCGGTGCCGCCCGCCCTTGGCCCGGAAGAACGGGCACCCGATTCCATCCAGTTCCGGCTGGTGGGCGACTGGTCCGACGATCAGGCCCGCCGGTTCGAAGCCGCGTCCAAGCGCCGCGGGGCTGCGGCACAGGTCTTTGGCCTGTCGCCAGACAATGCCCGCGCGTTCTGGAACTGGAAGTTTCTGGGCGATACGCCGGATCTGCCGAAAACCCGCACCATGCTGATGCGGACCTGCGACCTGCGCTTGCCCGCCCGGCTGCAATCGGGCGACATCGCGTTTCTGGCCGATGCGCTGATCTGCGCTGCCGAAGAGGCCCGCGCCGCCGCCTGACTCGGCGCCGGGCTGTCCGGCACCGGGTTAAAGCTTGGACAGTTTCGCCTGCAGATCGGCCAACTGCTTCTTGATGTCGGCAAGTTCTTCGCGGGGGGCGGCTTCGTCGCCCTCGGCGCGGCCCGCCTTGGCGGTCTGGGTCCAGCCCGTCATCATTGTCTTCATGAAGGCTTCCTGCTGGCGCTTCATCGCGTCAAAGCCGGGCATCGCGGTCATCGGGTTGGGGAAGGCGCCGATGTTTTCCATCATCTTCGACTGGCCTTCGCGCAGCATCTCGAAGCTGGCGGCCAGAAACTGCGGCACCACGCTTTGCACCTCGGTGGTGTAGCTGCGCACCAGATCCGTCAGCACGTTGATCGGCAACACCGATTGGCCCTTGGATTCGTGTTCGGCAATGATCTGCAACAGGTATTGCCGCGTCAGGTCGTCGCCCGATTTCAAGTCGACGATCGTCACCTCGCGTCCGGCCCGGATGAACCCGGCAATGTCCTCCAGCGTCACATAGTCGGAGGTTTCGGTGTTGTAGAGCCGCCGGCTGGCATAGCGTTTGATCAGAAGCGGCTTGTCGGTGTCGGCCATCAGCGTCCTCCTCGGGTGCCTTCGCGCTTCAAAAGCCTATGCCAGCGCAGCACAAAAGGAAAGCGCCTGCCGCAGATGCAAATAGGCGGGCCTGAAAGGCCCGCCTTTTCGTCCGGTGCACCCCCGCGAGGGGAGGGGATGGGGGCGCCCGGAAGTCGGGTTAACCCCGGATCACTTCGCTGCGGTTGCAACTTTCTTCGCAGCGGTGGTCACGTCGGCGGTCGCCTTCTTCACGGCGGCGGTCGCGTCTTCGGAGATGTCCTTGCCAGCGGCCAGCATCAGTTCGACGGTTTCCATCTGGACCTTCTTCGCCACTTCGGCAAAGGCAGCCATGTTTTCGGCGGCCATTTCAGCAGCCGACGACGCGAAGTCGGTCGCGGCTTTGGAATAGTCGGCAGCGTCGTGCTTGGCTTTGGTGATGTCGCCCATCTTGGCCAAGGTGTCCTTGGTCCACTT
>JAUXPG010000283.1 GCA_030683915.1 Gemmobacter sp. | reverse complement strand
GGTGCTGTAGGTAATGCGGACCTGCCCCGGCGCTTCGTCAAAGAACACAAGATCATCGAAGGTCAGGCCAGCCAACCGTATCCGGTCGATGCCGACCTCGAAATCCTTGATCACGTCAACAGCGCCATCCGTCACAAGGTCGAACACGTCAGCCCCGGCACCGCCGAACAACTGATCACGCCCCGCACCGTCAACCAGCCAGTCGTCGCCCTTGCCGCCGCGCAGCGTGTCAGCCCCAAGACCGCCCGACAGAGTGTCGTGTCCAGCCCCGCCGACAAGCAGATCGCGGCCCAGCCCGCCTTGCAGCACATCCGCCCCGGCCCCGCCGTACAGAACATCATCCCCAGCAAGCCCAACAAGGGAATCGTTCCCCGCGTCGCCCGACAGGGTGTCGTTGCCAGCGTGCCCGGCAAGAGTGTCGTCGCCGGTGCCCCCCGCCAACACGTCGTGGCCCTGCCCGCCGCCCAGCCGATCGTTTCCGCCGCCACCCTGAATCGTGTCATCGCCGCGCATGCCCTGCAACCAGTTGTCCTGGGCATCGCCGATCAGGATGTCGTCGCCATCTCCGGTGACCACATGTTCGAACCCCGACAGAGTGACCAGCACCCCGTCAATCTCTCCGGTGCCGGTTTCCAGATTGATCATCGTGGCCGAGGATACCGCCGCGGCGTTCAGCGTATCCTGCCCGCCGTTCATATCGATCAACTCGGTGGTGTGGCCATGCGCGCCACCTGCCAGGCTGCTGTATTCGTTGGTGAAAATCCAGATATCATCAACCGTCTTTTCCGCACCGTTGAGAGTAAGCTCAAGGCCGATCACCTTGGATTCGATAAAAATCCAGTGGTCCGAAATGTTGACGGTCCAGGTGCCGACACTGGCTTCGCCACGGAACTGGTTGGACATGAAGGTCCAGCTGGAGGTGGTGGAATTGCCCCTGTTGAACGGGCTCGACAGGATGGTGGTGGTGCCATCGGGCGATGTCAGCGTGATGGAGTAATCGCCGGTATACGAGGTGTCGAGTTCCCACGTCACTTTGAGTTCGACGTGCTCCAGCGCCATGTCCTCGGTCACGTCAAGACGGAAGCTGACGCCGACGTAATCTTGATCGGGGATTACCATCTCGCCGGTCCAGGTGGCGGCGACCTCCTGCTTCCAGTTGGCCGAGGTGCTTTGCAGCGTCCAGCTTTGCGCCAGCCGCACCGCCGCCAGCGCATCGACCAGACCATAGCCATAGTCATTGGAGAAATGCATGCCGCCGCCGTTCCATGTTCGGGCGCCGTTGACTTCCCACGTGTAAAGTTCGGTTCCCGTCGGCGCTTCGCCAATGCCGGACCCGGTATGCCGTGCGGTCGCAGCCAGAATGGTCTGCACATCGCGCCACCCAAGGTTCGGGTTGGCTTCGAGCATCAGCGCGACCACGCCAGCAACCACAGGCGCTGCCGCCGATGTGCCGCCGAACAAACTGGTATAGTCCGGGTCGGCGGTCAGCGGGTCACTATCGCCGTCGTTGTAACCAAAGGTGCCGGTGGCATCGGTTGTCCACATGTTGGCGCCATTGGCACCGTCCGATGTCGCCCCGATCAACACCGAAGCTCCCGGCGTGGAATACCAGGAAACCGCGCCATCATGGCTGATCGCAGCCACGACGATGGTTTCGATCATGGCGTTCTTGCTGGAGTCGTTGGCATTACGGTAATCTTCGCGGTCGTTCCCCGCCGAAGTGACGTTGATGGTTCCCAGACCGCCACGCCCGTAGATAACGCTGTCTTTCCAGCCGACATAGAAGGGGGCATAGAACGGATCACTGATATTGTCGGTAAACGCTTGGGTCTGCCCCCAACTGTGGTTGGTCACATCAAACATGCCCAACTGCAGGAAGGATTCGAAATACTCCTCGTAGCTGAGAAGGCCATAGAGCATGTCGACCCCGGCGATGGTCGCCCCATAGGCCACGCCCACCGTGCCGACGCCATTGTTGGCAGCCGCGATCAGCCCGGCCACGGCGGTGCCATGCGCGGCGGCTGGGTCGGACGGAAACGGGTCGTGCGTCGCGCCGTTGATCGTGATGTGCAGGGTGGTGTCGTAGTTCGCGGCAAGATCCTGGTGGGTATAATCGATACCATCGTCCCAGATGCCAACCTTCACCCCGCGGCCGGTGAACTCTTCCCACACCTTGGTGACATTGATGTCCACGCCGAACACCGCACCGTTCTGCCCGGTGTTGAGCAAATGCCACTGATGGCTGAACAGCGGATCCGAGGGCACCGAATTGCGTTCGACGCCGAACTTTGCGCCGGTCGCAAGCGCGCCCATGCTTTTGCGGAACGACGCGGGCACCGCGACCAGATCGCCGTCCTCCTCCGAGGGCATTGCCATCGCCACTATGCCCGGTGCCGCCGGTTCGGGGGCTGCGGGCAAGGCCGGCTGCAAGGTGCGAAGGGTCTGAACACCCATGAGCGTCACGCCAGCGGCGCGGTCACTGTCAAATGTAAGGGTGTCAACCTCGGCTGCCGCCAGCGCAATTTCTTCGGGCGATGCCGTGTCGTCTGCGCCGGACTCGGTCTGGGGTTCTGCATGGGGCGCCGATCGGGCGACAAACACCAGCGTATCGGCAGCAGGATTGAGAAACAGGGCAAAAGGATTGGGAACGGTCATCAAACTCTCCGAAAGAGCGGAACACACAAGCTAAGACGGCAATATATACCAACGATATATCCTTTTGCCTCTAAAAAGAGCAAACGCTAACTAAAGTTGAGGCCGCTTGTGCTTTTCCGCCACAGGCCGCGTGCAGGCGCCGTGCCTCTGGCGCGCACCCAAACCTTGCAGAACTGTTGCAAGGCCCCTTGCGCCGCGCCGCAGCATTGCTAGTCTCGCGCGCGCAGCCGCGCACCTTGAGGGGGTTTCGTCATGGCCGAATTTCGCAAGATCCTGATCGCCAACCGAGGCGAAATCGCCATCCGCGTGATGCGGGCCGCGAACGAGCTGGGCAAAAAAACCGTCGCGGTCTTTGCCGAAGAGGACAAGCTGAGCCTGCACCGCTTCAAGGCCGACGAAGCCTATCGCATCGGCGAAGGGCTAAGCCCGGTGGGCGCCTATCTGTCGATCCCGGAAATCATCCGCGTGGCCAAGTTGTCGGGCGCCGATGCCATCCACCCGGGCTATGGCCTGTTGTCGGAAAACCCCGACTTCGTCGAGGCCTGTGCCGCGGCAGGCATCACGTTCATCGGCCCGCGGGCCGACACGATGCGCGCGCTTGGCGACAAGGCCAGCGCCCGGCGCGTTGCGATTGCTGCAGGGGTGCCGGTCATCCCCGCGACCGAAGTGCTGGCCGAAGACTTCACCGCGATCCGGGCCGAGGCCGAGGCGGTGGGTTACCCACTGATGCTCAAGGCCAGCTGGGGGGGCGGCGGCCGGGGCATGCGGCCGATCATGGGCCCGGACGAGCTGGAAGCCAAGGTCCGCGAAGGGCGGCGCGAGGCCGAGGCGGCGTTTGGCAACGGCGAGGGCTATCTGGAAAAGATGATCCTGCGCGCCCGCCACGTCGAGGTGCAGTTGCTGGGTGATACCCACGGCGCGCTCTATCATCTCTACGAACGCGACTGCTCGGTGCAGCGGCGCAACCAGAAGGTCGTCGAACGCGCCCCTGCCCCGTATCTGACCGAGGATCAGCGCGCTGAAATCTGCGATCTGGGCCTGCGGATCGGGCGCGCGGTGGGGTATCAGAACGCCGGCACCGTCGAATTCCTGATGGATATGGACAGCCAGCAGTTCTACTTCATCGAGGTGAACCCCCGCGTTCAGGTCGAACACACCGTCACCGAAGAAGTGACGGGCATCGACATCGTGCGTGCCCAGATCCTGATTGCCGAAGGCAAGACGCTGGCCGAGGCGACCGGCACCCCGTCGCAGGCTGCAGTGCAACTGAACGGCCATGCCATCCAGTGCCGGGTGACGACCGAAGACCCGCAGAACAGCTTCATCCCCGACTATGGCCGCATCACGGCCTACCGTGGCGCCACCGGCATGGGCATCCGTCTGGACGGCGGCACCGCCTATAGCGGTGCGGTGATCACCCGGTATTACGACAGCCTGTTGGAAAAGGTCACCGCATGGGCGCCGACGCCGGAAATGGCAATCGCCCGGATGGACCGCGCCTTGCGCGAATTCCGCATCCGCGGCGTGGCCACCAACATCGCCTTTGTGGAAAACCTTCTCAAGCACCCGGAATTCCTGAACAATACCTATACCACCAAGTTCATCGACACCACGCCCGACCTGTTCCAGTTCCGCCGCCGCCGCGACCGGGCGACGAAGATCCTGACCTATATCGCCGACATCACGGTGAACGGGCACCCCGAAACCGCCGGGCGCCCGCGCCCCGCCGAGGTGCGAACCCCACGGCCCCCGGTGCTGCGCGCGCCCCCTGCGCCCGGCACCGCCGATCTGTTGCGCGAACGCGGCCCCAAAGGCGTGGCCGACTGGATGCTGGCCCAGAAGCGCGTGCTGATCACCGACACCACCATGCGCGATGGCCACCAGTCGCTGCTGGCGACCCGGATGCGCAGCCTCGACATGATCCGCGTCGCGCCGGCCTATTCCGCCAACCTGCCCACGCTCTTCTCGGTGGAGTGCTGGGGCGGCGCCACGTTTGACGTGGCCTATCGCTTTTTGCAGGAATGCCCGTGGCAACGGTTGCGCGACCTGCGGGCGGCGATGCCGAACCTGATGTTGCAAATGCTCCTGCGCGGGGCGAACGGGGTCGGCTATACCAATTATCCCGACAACGTGGTGCAGTCTTTCGTGACGCAGGCGGCGACGACCGGGGTGGATGTGTTCCGCGTGTTTGACAGCCTGAACTGGGTGGAAAACATGCGCGTTGCCATGGATGCTGTGCAAGAAACCGGCAAGATCTGCGAAGGCACGATCTGCTACACCGGCGACATGCTGGACCCCGACCGGGCAAAGTACGACCTCAAGTATTACGTCTCGATGGCACGGGAACTGCGGGACGCAGGCGCGCATGTTCTGGGGCTGAAGGACATGGCAGGGCTGATGAAGCCTGCCGCCGCGCGGGTTCTGATCAAGGCCCTGAAGGACGAGATCGGCTTGCCCGTCCACTTCCACACCCACGATACCGCGGGCATCGCCAGTGGCACCATCCTTGCCGCAGCCGAAGCCGGCGTCGACGCGGTCGATTGCGCCATGGACGCGCTGTCGGGCAACACCAGTCAGGCCACACTGGGCACCGTCGTGGCCGCCCTGCAGGGTTCGGACCGCGACACCGGGCTTGACGCCGGGGTGATCCGCGAAATCTCGGACTACTGGGATTGCGTGCGCGGACATTATGCCGCCTTTGAATCCGGCATGCAGGCCCCCAGTTCCGAGGTGTACCTGCACGAGATGCCGGGCGGCCAAT
>JAUXPG010000263.1 GCA_030683915.1 Gemmobacter sp. | reverse complement strand
GCGGTGGTGGAAGAGTGGGCCTGCAACATGGAGGCCGGAACATGGCAGTGGTGGCGGATCTGGACGCGCTGGTGGCCGAGGGCGTGCTGACGACGGCGCAGGCCGAATTGCTGCGGGCCCGGTCGCGCGGGGCGATGGTGGCGATGGTGGTCAACGTGCTGCTGGCGGGCGGCGTGCTGGCAGCGGCGGGCGGGTTCGTGGTGTTGCTGGCCGCCCCGTTCGCCGTGGCGGTGGCAGGCGGGCTGTTTCTGGCGCTCGGGGTTGCGGTGCTGGTGCGGGCCGGGGCGATGTGGCGGATGTTCGGGCATGCGGCGGCGCTGATCGGTGCGGGCATGCTGATCGGCGGTGGCGTGATCGAGGCGCTGGACAAGCCGGACGAGGGCAAGGCGAGCCTGTTGTTCATGCTGGCGGGCAGTGCGTTGGCCGTGGCGGCGGCGGCGGCGTTCCGACGCGGGGCTGCGGGGCTGGGGTTTGTCACCGGGTCGCTGATGCTGGCCGGCATCGCGCTGCATCTGGGCGGCGCCTATGGGCTGGCCTTTGCCTATGATGTGGGCGGGCTGCCGCGGATGGCCTTGCATCTTTATGCCGCCGCGCTGGTGGCGGGGGCGGGCTGGCTGACCGATGTGCGCTTCGTTACCGCGCTGGCCATCGCGCCCTTCGCGCAGGTGCTGGACACCTCGACCGCGTATTTCCACGCCGCCTATGTGTTCATGTCACCCGAGCCGACGCTGAGCATTCTGCAAATGGGTGCGGCGGTGGGGGTGTGCCTGTGGCTGATGCAGTCCCGCCCTGACCGCGACGCGCGCCACCTTGGTATGTTTGCGATTCTCGCGTTTGTCGTCGGCAACCTGTGTTTTCTGGTCGGGTCGCTGTGGGGCGATACGGTGGGCGACAGTTTCGTGATTGCTGCCCTTGAGGCCCGGTATGCCGACTGGGATGCGATCTGGGCCGGGCGCCAGGCCTATGAGGCGCGGGCGCTGCACATTCCGGCGGGGGTGTTTGCGGTGGTCTGGGCGGCAGGGCTGGTCGCCTGCGCCCTGTGGGCGGCGCAGCGCCAGCAGCGCGGGCTGTTCAACGCCGCGCTGACCTTTGGCGCCATCCACGCCTATACCCAGTTGTTCGAAAGCTTTGCCGACGAGCCGCTGGCATGGGTGCTGGGCGGGCTGGCGGCGATTCCGCTGGCGTGGGGGGTGTGGCGGCTGAACCAGCGTTTTGGCTGACCGTCAGCGCGCCGTGCCCCGCAGCAGCGCCGAAATCGCCACCGGCTCGCCGGGGGACTGGCGCGCGGCATAGATCGCCACGCCTTCGGCCACCCGCATGATGTAGGTGCGGGTTTCGGTGAAGGGCACCATTTCCACCCAATCCACCACATCGACCCCGGCGCGGCGCGGGTCGCCCAGTTCGGAGACCCATGCACGCGGGCGCCCCGGCCCGGCGTTATAGCCGGCCGCGCGCAGGGCAAGCGAGGGGCCGAATTCCTCGGCCAGATGCGCGAGGTAAGCGGCGCCCAGCCGGGCGTTATAGGCCGGATCGGTGGTCAGCGCCGCCGGGCGGTGCGGCACTCGCAGCTTTTCCGCCATCAGTTTGGCGGTGCCGGGCATCAGTTGCATCAGGCCCAGCGCCCCGGCAGGCGACACGGCTTCGGGCAGGAATTCGCTTTCCCGCCGGGCGATGGCAAGGGCGAGCGGGCGTTCCACCGCCAGATCGGGGGGCAGCACGTCGGGTTCGGGGAAATAGACCCCCGGCAGGATGATGCCGCGTCCGGCGGCCTGCTTGCCCAGCAACACGGCCAGATGCGCGTCGCCCTTGGCCAAGGCAAAGGCGCCGATCGCGGCCAGATCGTCGGGCGCGGTCTTGCCCTCGGCCAGATGCAGCAGGAAGCGGCGGGCAAGGGCCTGATCGCCGGCGCGATACAGCAGCAGCGCCGCCTCGGTGACCGAAGAGTTCAGGAACGCGCCCTTGCGCCAGTCGGGCAGCGGGGGCGGCGTGGCAAGCGCGGCATCCAGAGGTTGGCCCAGCGCCTCGGCGGCCAGCAGGCCGTAATAGGCCGTCTGGTGTTGCGCGGCGCGGGTCAGGGCGGCGCGGGCATCGTCGGGGCGGTTCAGCGCCTCGAGCGCGCGGGCCTGCCAGTATTCGGCCCGCGAAATCGAGATGGGCGTCCCGACCAGCCGGCGCAGGGTTTCGAAATGCCGCAGGGCCGCCGCGGGGTCGCGGGTGAACCGCAGCGCGGCGAACCCGGCCAGAAACTCCAGATCCGCCGCATCGGCGCCGCGTTCCATCCGGTGGCCCGCCGCCAGTTCATAGGCCAGCGCCCCCTTGCCCTGCCGCAGGGCGGCGCGGGCAAGGCTGGCCCGCCGCCCGGCCCATGCCTCGGGGCGGCCCAGCGCCTTGGCCGACACGGAACGGGCGCGCAGGATCTCCAGCGCGCCGTCGGTCCGGCCCTTGCGGGCGCGCCAGTCGAACCGGGCGTGGGCGAGCCCCGCATCCTCGGCCAGCGCACGCGGCACGGCGGCGACCACGCGGTCCACCCCGTCGCGGTCTTCGCGCAAGGCCAACCGGGCATCGGCCAGCTTGCGCCAGTCGTCGCCCACCAGCGCCATCATGCGCCGCGCCTCGGACCGGCGATCCTGCCACAACAGATGGTCCAGCCGCGTGCGGTGCTGTGCGGGGCCCAGCGTGTCGCCCGCTTCGGCCAGCACCATCGCCTGCCCGGCGTCGTCGAGTGTCAGCGTGGGCCAGACCCGCACCAGCAGGGCCGCTGCATCGGCGTCGCGACCCTCGGCGCGCAGCGCCCGCACCAGCGCCACCACACCATCGGCGGTGGCGGGATCCTCGGTTCCAAACCAGCGCAGCACCCGCGACGGCGTGGTGGACCGCGCCACCGCCACCTCGGCCTTGACGCGCAATTGCGCCAGGCCCGGCCAATCGGCGCGGCGCGCGACAAAGGCTTCGTAGTCGGTCAAGGTGCCGTCGCCCGCGCGCAGGCGCTGCCATTCCAAGAGGTCGGCAGCCACCGGGCCAAGCGGGGCGACAAGCACCTGCGCCCCGGCCCAGTCGCGCTGCGCCGCCAGATTGAAAGCCGCGCGCACAGGATCGGTCTGCGCCCCGGCGGGCGCGACCTGCAAGGCAAGGCAAAGGGCAATCGACAGACGGAACATGGGGCGCATCATGCCCCCTTTTGCCTTGCGCGTCGGGCAAAGGGCAACACCCACAGCCGCCAACCCCCCGCTTGGCAACAGGCCCGGGCAGGGCTAGGAAGGGCGCGTTTGCAACAGGGGCGATTCAGGCCCCACGACAAGGGAGACGCGTGCCATGATCAGAGGCTCCATGCCTGCACTGGTGACGCCGTTCAAGAACGGCGAACTTGATCTTGATACGCTGAAAAAACTTGTCGACTGGCACATCGAGCAGGGCTCCACCGGCCTTGTTCCGGTGGGCACGACCGGCGAAAGCCCCACGCTGAGCCACGAGGAGCACGAAACGGTCATCGAAACCGTGGTGCAGGCGGCGGCGGGGCGGGTTCCGGTCATTGCGGGCGCCGGGTCGAACAACACCACCGAAGGTATCCGGCTGATCCGGTTCGCGCAAAAGGCCGGGGCCGATGCGGCGCTGGTCGTCACGCCCTATTACAACAAGCCGACGCAGGCGGGCCTGATCGCGCATTTCACCGCGATGCACCATGCCTGCGATCGGCCGATCATCAACTACAACATCCCGCCGCGGACGGTGGTCGACA
>JAUXPG010000256.1 GCA_030683915.1 Gemmobacter sp. | reverse complement strand
GCTGTGGGGCGGGGCGGCGGTGCCGCTGGCAGGCTTCACGCTTTGGGCGCCGCTGGAGCGCACGGTGCCGCTGCGGCAGGGCGAAGCCGAGGTTGCAGCGGTGCTGCGCGTCACCGGCCCCGATGCAGCATCGGTGGTGTTGGACGGAACGGTGCATCCTTGTGTGCGTCGGCAGGGCCGCTGGTGGATCGACGGCGCGCCTTGCCGCGCCGAGGCGGTGGTGGCGGGCGCGCAGGTGCATGTGTTCGATGGCGGCTGCACCAGCTATGCCCTGCCGGACCCGCTGGCGCGCGACGCAGGCGCGGGGGCGGCAGGCAACGTCACGCTGTCGCCCATGCCGGGGCTGGTCAAGGCGGTGTTCGTGGCGACGGGGCAGTCCGTGGTTGCCGGTGACCGCCTTGCGGTACTGGAGGCGATGAAGATGGAGCACGTGCTGACCGCGGCGCGCGATGGCGTGGTGGCCGAGGTTCTGGTCGGCCCCGGATCACAGGTCGAAGCCGGGGCGGCGCTGATCGTGCTCGAGGCATAGCGCCGCGCCAGGAGTGGGCGCAGGATGGGGCAAACGGGGGCTGGCAATGGATGATCGCGTGACGCTCTGGCATGTGCCGCAATCGCGCTCATTCCGGGTGCTGTGGTTTTTGCACGAGGCGCAGATCGCGCATGACGTGATTCAGATGTCTTTTGCTGGCAAAGGGTTGCGCGACCCGGGTTTTCTGGCCGTGTCGCCCGCAGGGCGGGTGCCCGCCGTGCGTGTGGACGGGCGCACCCTGTTTGAAAGCGGTGCGATTCTGGAATGGCTGTGCGAATCGCGCGCGCCGCAGTTCGGTCGCGCGCCGGGCCATCCGGAGCGCGCCGACTGGTTGGAATGGCTGCACTACAGCGAAACCATCGGCCAGCATCTGGCACAACTGACCCAGCAGCACATCGTTTTGCGCGAAGACTGGATGCGAAGCCCCACGGTGATGAAACTGGAAGCGATGCGGCTGGCGCGGGTGCTGGCCGGGGTCGGTTCGGTTGTGCAGGGGCGCGACTGGATGTTGGCCTCAGGATTCTCGGCGGTTGATGTGGCGGTCGGCTACGGCGTCCATCTGGCGCGGCGGTTCGTGCAAGTGGACGACATTCCGGGGCTGGCCGGCTATCACGCCCGGTTGGTGGCCCGCCCGGCCTTTCAGGCGGCGCAGGCCGCCGATGGGCCGGCCGATATTTATACCCGGGATTTCTATCCGGTGCCCGAGTTCTGACATTTTTCGCGGATGGTCGCGGTGCGGCATCAGGCCCCGGCCACGTCAGCGCATGGGGCAGTTCCAAAAACCCGTCTTTCCGCCGCGTGCCCGCTTGACCCTGCCGGTGTGTCGGGGCCTGATGCGGTTTCTACATCAGGGAGGGGACCCCATGCGCGCCGCAGTGCTTCGCCAATACCGTGCCGATCTGTCCATCGAAACCGTCCCCGACCCGGCTTGCGAAGCCGACGGGGTCGTGCTGAAGGTGCTGGCCTGCGGGGTGTGCCGGTCGGACTGGCACGGTTGGGTCGGCGAACACCCGCGGGTCAAGCCCGGCCAAATCCCCGGCCACGAATACTGCGGCGAGGTGGTGGCGGCTGGGCCGCGGTCGCGCTGGAAATTGGGCGACCGGCTGATTGCGCCGTTCATTCTGGCCTGTGGGTCTTGCCCTGCCTGCCAGTCGGGTCAGTCGAACACCTGTTTCGACCAGCGCCTGCCGGGGTTCATCGAACCGGGCGCCTTTGCGGAATACATCTCCGTTCCGCGCGACCACAACCTTGCCCGGTTGCCCGAAAGCCTGTCGCCGGTGATGGCGGCGGGGCTGGGGTGCCGGGTGACGACCGCTTGGCATGCGCTGACCGGGCGCGCGGCGGTGCAGGCGGGTGAATGGCTGGCCGTGCACGGCACCGGGGGGATCGGGCTGTCTTGTCTGATCCTTGGTCGGGCGTTGGGGGCCCGGGTGATCGTGGTTGATGTGGTGCCGGAAAAGCTGGCCCACGCGCTTGGGCTTGGTGCGGAGGCGGCAATCGACGCCCGCGACGGCGATGTGCCTGCCCGCATCCGCGAGATTACGGGTGGTCTTGGCGCCCACGTCAGCATCGAGGCGCTGGGCATCGAGGCGACCACGAACGGTTCCATCGACTGCCTTCGCCCGTTGGGGCGGCATGTGCAGGTCGGCATGCCGGTCGGTCATACCGCGCAGATGCAGATCAACATGAACACAGTTTACATGAAGAACCTGGCGCTGTTTGGCACACGCGGGATGCCTGCATGGCGCTATCCCTCGCTGCTGGGGCTGATCGAGGCTGGACGGGTGGACATCACCCCGCTGATCGCGCGGGAAATCCCCCTGTCGGGCGCCAGCGCCGAGTTGCGCGCCTTTGACGGGCCGACCTCGCCCGGGGTGGCGGTGATTTCCGATCTGCAGGGCTAGAGGGAAAGCGAATCCTGTCCGAGGAAACGCTCCGACGCCTTGCGAGGCGTCGAGGCAGGCTGTTGCGAAACTCCGCCTTCCCTAACGGCGGTAGTCGCGCGCCGGGCGGCCCTCGAGCCGCGCGCGCAGGTCCGGGGCCAGTTCATCGGCATCCCAAGCGCCGAGAATGATGCCATGGCGTCGCGACTTGCCGCGCATCGCCGTGATGTCGGCGTCAGAGATTGTGGTGCGCTGGGCCGGGCGTCGCGCCCAGTCCGAAAGCCGCGCCTCCAGTCGCGCGATCTGTCCGGCGTGGTCGGGGTCGGCCCCAAGGTCGCGCAGTTCTTGCGGATCGGTGAGCAGGTCGAACAGCATCGGGCGGAACCCGCCTTCGGCATGGATCAGCTTCCACCGTCCGTCGAACACCATGAACAACCGGGCTTCGCGCGGCGTAAGACCCAGGTATCCGGCGAGGGCCATTGCGCTGTAATCGTATTCGGAGAATACGGCATCGCGCCACTCCGGCACCGTGCCGTGCAGCCACGGCACCAGGGATCGTCCTTCCAGAACATGGCCTGCCGGCGCCCCGCCCATGGCTTCCACGAACGTCGGGGCAAGGTCGATGGATTCCACCAGCGCATCGCAGACCGTCCCGCGAGTGGCATCCGCGGCCCTGCGCGGGTCGTAGATAAGAAGCGGGATGCGGACGGACGGATCGTGAAACAGGTCCTTTTCCCCCATCCAGTGATCGCCCAGATAATCGCCGTGGTCCGAGGTCACAACGATCAGGGTGTGCGACAGCGCTCCGGTTGCCTCCAGATGGTCCAGCAGCCGACCAAATTCGGCATCGCATTGCGCGATCAGGCCCATGTAGGCCGGGATGACCGTATCGCGCACGCTGTCGCGCGCAAAGGCCATGCTGGCCTGGCTGTTCATGAAGGCGGCGAATACCGGGTGCGGGTTGGCCCGTTCCGACGGGTCGCGCACGGCCGGGACCACATCGGCGGCGCCATACATCGTGTTCCACGGGGCGGGCACGATATACGGCCAGTGCGGCTTGATATAGGACAGATGGCAAAGCCACGGCGCCGCCGTCTTGCGCGCGGCCATGAAATCAATCGCCTGCCGGGTCAGCCACGGGGTTTCGCTGTCCTGCTCGGTGATGTTCGCGGCCAGACCGGCGTTGCCCAGCAACCAACCCGACGCGATGTTGCCCGCATCGTCCATTCCGGAGTTCGCGTGGACATGCCAGGGGTTGTCCGCCGGATAGCCTTGGCCCTTGAGCCATTCGTTGTAGGGCGAGCGCTTGGAGTCATAAAACCCCTCGGGCCCCTCGGCGACAAGTCCGTCGTCGCGCACCCACACGTCGAAACCGCAGTCGGCCACCCGTGCGCCGATCACGCTGTCGGGCGCAAGCCCCAACCGCGCCATGCCCTCGGCATCGGCGCGCATGTGGGTCTTGCCCACCAGCCAGCTTTCGACGCCAAGCGGGCGCAAATGGTCGCCCAACGTCATTTCCCCGACTTTCAGCGGAAAGTTGTTCCAGGCCGCCCCGTGCGAATGCACGTAGCGCCCGGTGTAAAAACACATCCGGCTCGCCCCGCAGATCGGTGACTGGACATAGGCGCGCGAAAACCGCACCCCCATCGCGGCCAGCCGGTCGAAATTGGGCGTGCGCAAGGTGGGATGCCCGGCACAGGACAGATAGTCGTGGCGCAACTGGTCATACATCACGAACAGGATGTTGCGGATCTCGGACATCTTGCAGGGGCTCCGGTCAGCGGCCCATCAGGCCGGGCAGGGTTGTGGCGATGCCCGGCACTGCCAGCACAAGGGCCAGTGCCACCAGCATGGCCACGACAAACGGCACCACGCCGCGAAACACCGCCCAGATGTTCACGTCGGGCACCGAGGATTTCACGACGAAGACATTGATGCCGATGGGCGGCGTGATAAGCCCCAGTTCCACCGCGATCACCACCACGATCCCGAACCACACCATATCCACCCCCATCGGCTTGAGGATGGTGGCGA
>JAUXPG010000236.1 GCA_030683915.1 Gemmobacter sp. | reverse complement strand
ACGGCGGCGAACTGCGCCAGCGCGAAGGACAGCGCCTCGCCCACGGCGGTGTCAGACCCCGGATAGGCGCGCGGCATGGTGCGGACGCGGGCGGCAAAGTCATCCACCGCGCGCATCGAGAGCATCCGCTGCCACGGCAGGACCAGCGCCTGCTGGCCGACGCTGGACCACTGCACCACTGCAAGCGCGACCTGATCCTGCACCAGCACCTCGCGCAGGGCCGGATCATCAAGCGCGGCAGCCAGTCCTTCGACCTGCAAGAGATATTCGCCACGATCGACCGAACCGGACACGTCCATCGCCAGCACAAGCGCCGCCGCGCAGGCGCGGGCTGGCTGCGGCAAGGTCATGGCCAAGGTCAGGGGCAGGGCAAGGAGCAGTCTGCGCATACGGCCAAGGCTAGCGCGCGCAGGCGCGCAGGCCAAGCCCTTGGCCGATCACGACAAGGTTTCGATCTGCTGAAAGCCGTCGCGCAGCGCCTTGGACCAAGCGTCCGACATGGCGCGGAATTCGGGGTCGCCCGCTTCGATGCGCCGGTTTTTGGTCACGGCCAGCGCGTCTTTTTCGATCACGGCCAAGTCAAGCGGCATGCCCACCGAGAGGTTGGACCGCAAGGTGGAATCCATGCTCAGCAGCACGGCCTTTTGCGCGTCGGCAAGGCTGGTGTCGGGGCGGACCACGCGGTCCAGGATCGGCTTGCCGTATTTGTGTTCGCCGATCTGCAGGAACGGGGTGTCTTCGGTCGCCTCGATGAAGTTGCCTTCGGGATAGATCAGGAACATCCGCATGCCGCCGCCCTTGCGCTGGCCTGCCACGATCATGCTGGCACTGGCGCCCTGGCCCATCGCGGCCAGCTTTTCCTGCACCTCGCCGCGCACCCGCGCCAGCGTGGCGCCGACGATTTCGGCGACCTTGAGCAGGGTGGGCGCCTTGAGGATGCTGTTCTCGGCCGAGGCATCGGGGGAATCGTTGGTGTCGCGCAGCCGTGCGATGGTGGTCTGGGTGACGGACAGGCTTCCGGCTGTCATCACCACGATGACGCGTTCGCCCGGCACTTCGAAGGTGAACATCTTGCGGTAGGTGGCGATGTTGTCGAGCCCCGCGTTGGTGCGGGTGTCGGACAGCAGAACCATCCCGGCATTCAGCAAAAGCCCCACACAATAGGTCATCGTTTCCGTCCCCGAATCAGTTCCAGCGCGCAAGCTAGCGTGTTTTGCCCCCCCGCGAAATGCCCGGCCCGGGGGCGCCAAGGGTTACTGCTGCGACTGGGCCTGACCCTGCGGGACGGTCTGCACAGCGACGCGGACATCAAGGCTTTCGCTGCCCGGCCCGCGGGCGGTGCCGCGGATGGGGGCCGCATCGCGCGCGTCAAAGCCCGCGCCCAGACGGATGTAGCGCGCATCGGGGCAGCAGCGGTTGGCGGCGTCGAACCCGACCCAGCCCAGACCTTCGATCCAGAGTTCGGCCCAGGCATGCGCGGCCTCTTGTGCGGGGCCTTCGGCGTCCATCAGCAGATAGCCCGAGACATAGCGCCCCGGCAGGCCGCATTCGCGCGCCAGGGCGATCAGGGCATGGGCGTGGTCCTGACACACGCCTTCGCCCAGGGCCAGCGCCTCGGCTGCGGTGGTATGGGTGCCGGTGGCACCCGGCACATAGGCGATGGCGTCGGAAACGGCGGCGGCCAGCGCATGCGCCTGCCCCAGCAGGTCGCCTGCGGGGACCGACCGGGCCAAGGCCACCAGCGCGGCATCGGCCCGCGTGGCGGGGGTTTCGCGCAGCCAGACCAGAGGCGGCACGCATTCGCGGTTGCCGCGCAGCACGCCGGCCATATCCTTGGTTTCCACCACGCCGCGCACACTGACCACGATCTGTGACACCGGGCCGCGCACCGTCCAGCCTTCGACCCAATCGCCCGCGCCGTCGCGGAACGCGCCGCCGCGCACGCCGTCGCTGACGCTGACCGCCCAGCTTTCCACCCGCTGCCCGTCGCAGGCGGTGGGCGTCAGCCGGTGGCTTTGCACCACGGCGCGCACCGGCTGGTCATAGCGGTAGGTGGTGACATGATCGACCGAGAGCCTCATCGCACGTCTCCGCTCAGATAGGCGTCATGGATGGTCTGGCCAAGGTCCGACACCTCGCCGATGAAGCGGGTCAGGAATTCGTGCAGACCTTCCTCAAAGATCGACTCGACCTGAAGTTCGGCCAGATTGCCCAGCATGTTGCGCGCCACCGCCTGTGCGGGCCCCGCGCGGTGATACCGGCGGGCGAGCCGGTCAAGATGGTGGTTCAGCGCTTCGGCGCAGGTCACCAGCGCGCGGGGGCACTGGTTGTTGAGGATCAGGAAATGCGCGATCTTGTGCGCGGTCACCTCGCCGCCATAGGCCCAGTGAAAGGCTCGGTGCGCGCTCATCGCGCGCAGCAGCGTGGTCCACTGATAGTTGTCGAGCCCCGAGCCCACGAACTCCACGCGCGGCAGCAGCACGTAATATTTCACGTCCAGCAACCGCGCCGTGCTGTCGGCGCGTTCGAGATGGTAGCCCAGATGCAGGAAATCGTGCCCGTCGTTGCGCAAGAGTGTGGCGTCAATGGCGCCGCGCACCATCGCAGCGTGGCGCATCGTCCATTCCGTCAGCCGGAACAACGACAATTCGCTGCGCGGTTCACGCTCCAGCTGGCGTAGTTCCTGAAACGCGGTGTTCAGCGCGTCCCACACCTGCATCGACAGCGCGGTGCGCACGATGCGCCCGTTCTCGCGCGCGCGGGTGATGCAGGTGGCCACCGACGAGGCGTTGTCGTGGTCAAAGAACAGGTGGCTTTCGATGTTGCGCTGAACCGCATCGCCGTATTTGCGTGCGAAGGCATCCGCGCTGCCCGAGGCGCGCAGGATCGCATCCCATTCGGTCCGGTAGCCGTGGCCCGCGTTGGGCAAAAGCGCGATGCGCGCGCCCACTTCCAGCAGACGTGCCGCCGTTTCGGCCCGCTCCATGTAGCGCGCGAGCCAATAAAGGTTGTCGGCGGTCCTGCTCAGCATGGCGCGCCCTCCGTTTGCCCGTGACGCGCCTGTCCGGTATGCGCCGCGCGCCCCGATGCTGCCGGGCCGTGCATCGATTGCCCGATCATTCCGCCAACACCCATGTATCCTTCACCCCGCCCCCTTGGCTTGAGTTCACCACCAGCGACCCGTCGGTCAGCGCGACCCGCGTCAAACCGCCGGGCACAAGGTCGATCCGTTCGCCAACCAGACAATAGGGCCTGAGGTCAACATGGCGGGGGGCGACCCCTTCATCGACGAAGGTCGGCACCGTGGACAGCGCGAGGGTGGGTTGCGCGATGTAATTGCCGGGGTCGGCAACGATGCGCGCGCGGAACGATTCGATCTGGTCCCTGGTCGATTTCGGCCCGACCAGCATGCCGTAGCCGCCCGAGCCGTGAACCTCTTTCACCACCAGTTCGGCAAGGTTTTCGAGCACATATTTCAGGTCGTCGGCCTTGTTGCACTGCCATGTCGGCACGTTTTGCAAGATGGGTTCCTCGCCCAGATAGAACCGCACCATCTCCGGCACATAGGTGTAAACCGCCTTGTCGTCGGCCACCCCCGCACCGGGCGCCGAACAGATGCTGACCCCGCCCGAGCGATACACATCCATCAGCCCGGGCACACCGAGCATGCTGTCGGGGCGGAAGCACAGCGGGTCAAGGAAGGCGTCGTCGATCCGGCGATAGATCACATCCACCCGCTTCGGGCCTTCGGTGGTGCGCATCCAGACCCGGTCGCCTTCGACGAACAGGTCCTGCCCTTCGACCAGTTCGACGCCCATCAGGTCGGCCAGAAAGCTGTGTTCGTAATAGGCGCTGTTGAAATGCCCCGGTGTCAGGATCACCACATTGGGGTCACGGTCACATTTCGCAGGTGCGACCGAAGCGAGCGTGCGGCGCAGGATCGAGGGGTAGCTGTCGACCGGCTGGATGCGGTTTTCGCGGAACAGTTCGGGGAACATCCGCATCATGATCTCGCGGTTTTCCAGCATGTAGCTGACACCCGAGGGCGTGCGGCAGTTGTCCTCCAGCACGAAAAAATCATCCGGCCCGGTGCGGACAAGATCGATGCCGACGATGTGGGAAAACACGCCCTTGGGTGGGCGGATGCCCGCCACGGCCTTCTCGTAGGCCGCGTTGCGATAGACGAGCGACGCCGGAATGCGCCCGGCGCGCACGATTTCGCCCCGGTCGTACACATCGGCCAGAAAGGCGTTGAGCGCGCGCGCCCGTTGTTTGATTCCGCGTTCCAGCCGCGTCCATTCCTGATTGGTGAACACGCGGGGGAACATGTCGAAGGGAATCAGCCGGTCCGGGTCGCCGCCTTCGCCGTAAACGGCAAAGGTGATGCCGATGCGGCGGAACAATTCTTCCGCCTCGGCCTGCTTCATCTGTCGCAGCGCCGCAGGCATGGCCGCCACCCAGTCCTGCACCCGCGCATAGGGCGGGCGGACCTGATCGCCCAGAAACATCTCGTTGAAGAAACCGCCCACGTTGCCCCCTTGCTGCGCGTTGGCTTCATCCAAGCACCGCGGCTTGGCGATGGACAAGCCCCCTCGCGCGCCAAGCCGCCGCAGCCAAGGGCGTTTGCCCAAAATTCGGGCAGTTGGCCCGGTGTCGTCGGTTCTTTGCGGGGGGCAGTTCAGGGGGGGGCGGTGCCGCGCCGTGCCGGTGGGCCGGGCCTTCGGGGCCCGTGTTGGGTGGACGGGGACCGGGCGGGCGCGCGGCCGGACTGGGGGCGCGGGCCGGGGGCAGGGGCCGAAATGGAAAAGGCGTGCAACCCTTTGAGGTTGCACGCCTTTTTCAGTTTAGGT
>JAUXPG010000228.1 GCA_030683915.1 Gemmobacter sp. | reverse complement strand
CAGTCCCAGCGCCAGCGCGCCGGCGGCAAGGGCCTTGAACGTGGATTTCATGGTCTCTCCTCCCATTTTGCCCGTCTGCGGGCCTTAACGATACATGTCGTCGATCAGCGCCTTGTGTTTTTTCTCCACAAAGCTGCGCTTGAGCTTCATGGTGGCGGTCAGTTCGTCATCCTCGGCGGTCAGCAACACGTCGATGAGACGGAAATCCTTGATCTGTTCGACCCGCGCGAATTCGCGGTTCACCGCGTCGAGCTCGGCGCGGATCAGGTCCTGCACCTGCGGCGCACGGGTGAGCGAGGCAAAGTCGGAATAGGGCACGCGCGCGGTCTGGGCGAATTTTTCGACGTTTTCCTGATCGATCATCACCAGCGCCGTCAGATACTTGCGCCGGTCACCGATGATGACGGCATCCGAGATGTAATGGCTGAACTTCAACCGGCTTTCGATTTCGGCCGGCGTGATGTTCTTGCCCCCGGCGGTGATGATGATGTCCTTGAGACGCCCGGTGATGGTCAGGAACCCTTCCGCGTCGATGCGCCCGATGTCGCCGGTGCGCAGCCAGCCGTCCTCGGTGAAGGTTTCGGCGGTCTTGTCGGGCAGGTTCCAGTAGCCCTTGAAATTGGCCAGCGTGCGCGACTGGATTTCGCCATCAGGCGCGATGCGCAGTTCGGTGCCGGGCATGGCGGGGCCCACGGTGCCAAGGCGGTTGGCGTAAGGCCGGTTGACCGTGCAGGTGGCGGCGTTTTCGGTCATGCCGTAGCCTTCATAGACCGGCACGCCGATGGCACGATACCAGCGCAGCAGCGCCGGGCTGATCGGGGCGGCCCCCGAAATCCCCTGTTGCAGCCGGTTCATGCCCAAAAGCGCGCGCAGGTTGGAAAACACCAGCAGATCGGCCAGCAGGACCGCTGCCCGCTGCGGCAGGGTCAACCGTTGGCCGGCGGCCTCGGCATCCGCCCGCATCATCCCCGCCTTGATCGCCAGACCATAGGCGATGCGGCCCGCCCATGTTGCCTCTTGGGCAAGGATGAGCACACGGGAATAGATTTTCTCCCACACGCGCGGGACGGCGGAAAAGACGGTGGGGCTGACCTCGCGCAGGTTGTCGAACACGGTTTCCGGACTTTCGGCAAAATTCACCACCGACCTCACGGCGATGGGGAAATAGGCCGAGTTGTTGCGCTCGAAGATGTGACACAGCGGCAGGAAGCAGAGCTGTTCGGCACTGGTGTCGATGGCAAGTTCGCGCAGCCCCGCCTGCATGGCCGACAGGATGTTCTCGTGCGTCAGCATCGCCCCTTTTGGCGCCCCGGTGGTGCCCGAGGTATAGATCAACAGCGCCACGTCCTGCGCGTTGCCCTTTTCGATCTCGGCTTCAAAGGCGCCCGGGTGTTCGGCCTCCTCCTGCTGGCCCAGCGCGTAAAGCTCGGGCAGGAACAGGAAACGGCCGTCCTTCAGGTCGTGCAGGCCCTCGTCCTCCAGCACGATCACCCGTTCCACCCCCGGCGCGCCATCGGGAATGTCGAGGAATTTGTCCAGCTGTTCCTCGTTCTCCACGATCAGGAAGCGGCAGGCGGAATCGCGCAGGATATAGGCCACTTGCGTCGAGGAATCGGTCGTGTAGATGCCCGACGAAATGCCGCCGACCCCTTGGATGCCCTGATCGAAGTACAGCCACTCCTTGCGGTCCTCCGACAGGATCTGGACCACCTCGCCGCGTTTCAGGCCAAGGCGGCGCAGCCCGAGGCCCGCCCATTTCGCATGTTTCCAGTAATCGCCCCATGTGAATTCGCGCCAGATCCCCAGGGTTTTCTCGCGGTGCGCGACCCGGCCCGCATCGGTGGCGCAGCGATGGGCGAACAGGCGGGAAATGGTGTCGGCACCATCAATCAGCACCGGCGTGGTGCCCGGTTCGGCGTTGATCGCCACGCCCTTGACGGTTTCCATGGCGGGGATGCTGGCGTGGCGCGTCATGGTCACCTCCATGTCTTGCGCCGCTTCCAGCGGCGTTCGCCCCGCGCGCCTTCGTTGGCGTGGCCAAGGTAGAAGCTCTGGATATCCTCGGACGCTGCCAGCCGGTCGGCGCTGCCGCTCATCACGATCCGCCCCAGTTCCAGCACATAGCCATCGTCGGCCAGATCAAGCGCGACGGCGGCGTTCTGTTCCACCACCATCATCGTCACGCCCTCATCCTTGTTCAGCCGCTTGAGAATCGCGAAAATCTCCTGCGTGAGCAGCGGCGACAGACCAAGGCTGGGTTCGTCCAGCAGCATCAACTTGGGCCGCAGCATCAGGCCGCGCCCGATGGCCAGCATCTGCTGCTGCCCGCCCGACAGCGTGCCCGCCTCTTGCAGACGGCGTTCGGCAAGGATGGGAAAATACGAAAACACCAGATCGCGGTCGCGCGCGATTTCGGCGCGGTCGCGGCGGGTATAGGCACCAAGCGCGAGGTTTTCCTCGACCGTCAGCAGGGGAAACACTTCGCGCCCTTCGGGCACGTGGACGATGCCCGCGCGCACGACGTGGTGCGGTTCCTGCCCGGCGATGGACTGGCCCAGAAAGCGGATGTCGCCCTTTTCGGGGTCCATGATGCCCGAGATGGTTTTCAAAAGCGTGGTCTTGCCCGCGCCGTTGGCCCCCAACACGGTGACGACCCGGCCCTGATGCACATCAAGCGACACGCCGCGCAACGCCATGATCGGGCCATAGAAGGTTTCAAGGTTGCGGATTTCCAGCATCGGGGCGGTCATCGGCGCGCGCCTTTCGCATCGGCGGTCTTGGATATCGCGCCGGTGCCCAGATAGGCGGCAATCACATCGGGGTGCGATTGCACCTCGGCGGGCGTGCCGATTGCAATCATGCGTCCGCCGTCCAGCGCCAGCACCCGGTCGCAGACCTTGGCCACCAGCCCCATGTCATGTTCCACCATCAACACGGTGATGCCCATCTGGCGGCGGATATCATCGATCCACCAGCGCATGTTCTGGGTTTCCTCGACCGACAGGCCGCTGGCGGGTTCATCGAGCAACAGCAGGCGCGGTTTGCTGGCCAGCGCCCGGCCCAGTTCCACGACCTTGCGCACCCCATAGGGCAGGCCTGCGATGCGCTGGTCGCGGTAGGGCTGGAGGTCAAGGAAATCAATCACCTCCTCGACCGCGGCGCGGTGGGCGCGCTCTTCCTCGCGCACGCGGGGGGTGAACAGGATGTTTTCCACCATGCCTGCCCGCCGGTGCCGGTGGCGCCCCACCAGCAGGTTTTGCAGCACGGTCGCCTGATGGAACAGTTCGATATTCTGGAACGTGCGCGCGATGCCCAAGGACGGCACGCGATGCGACGGCAGGGCCAGAAGGTCGGTGCCATCAAACCGGATCGACCCGCCGAACGGCGTGTAAAAGCGCGAGATCAGGTTGAACACGGTGGATTTTCCGGCACCGTTGGGGCCGACAAGGGCAAAGACCTGCCCCTCCTCGACCGACAGCGACAGGGCGTTGACGGCGGTGACACCGCCGAATTTCAGGGTCACATCGCGGATGTCCAGCAAGCTCACCGCAACCGCTCCGTCTTCAGATAGGATTTCTGGCGGCGGAACATGTCCTTGCGGGCAAAGGGAAACAATTCGAGCCAGACCCGGATCTTCAGCCAGCGACCGTAAAGGCCCATCGGCTCGAACAGGATGAACAGGATCAGCAGGCCACCGAACACCGCCGATTCCAGCCCCGGAATTGCCACACCACGCCCCAGCGTATCTGTGACGATCGACAGCAGTTGCGGCAGGAACGAAATGACGATGGCGCCCAAAAACGCCCCGTGGATAAAGCCAAGCCCGCCGACCACGATCATCATCACCAGCTGGATCGAGATGAGAAAGCCGAAGGTTTCATTGTTGAACACTTCGGAAAACAGCCCCATCAGCGCGCCGCCAAGGCCGGTGATGGCGCAGGACAACCCAAAGGCCATGGTCTTGGTGCGGGCGACATCGACGCCCATCGCCTGCGCCGAAATCTCGGAATCGCGCACAGCGGCAAAGGACCGGCCAAGCGGCGTGCGCAGGATGTTGCGGTAGGCCCATGTCACCAGCACCACCACCACCAGCGCAAGCCAGTACCATGCGGCAGGGTTGGACCAACGGTTGAACTGCAGGCCCAGAATGGTCACCGCCGGGGCATATTTTCCGTTCACCCCGCCCGTCCAGGGGGCCAAGAGAACGATAAGGTCATCGGCAAGGATCGCCAGCGCCAGCGTGGCGATGGCAAGGTAAACCCCGTGCAGCCGCAGCGCAGGCACGGCGATGGCCGCGCCGACCACCCCGGTGATCAGCCCCGCCAGCACAAAGGCCACGACAAAGGGCGCGCCCGCCTCCATCAGCAGCACGCAGGTATAGCACCCGAGCGCCATAAAGGCGGAATGGCCAAGGCTGACCTGCCCGGTCTGCCCGGTCAGCAGCATCAGGCCCAGCCCCGCCACCGCCCAGATCAGGACGTTCGTCGCTTCGCCAAGGTAGAAGTCGTTGATCAGAAACGGCAACCCGGCCGCCAGCGCCAGCAGCGCCAGATACAGCCCCCGCTTGCCCCAGTCGGGAAACAGGTCGATGTCGGTGTCATAGCTGGTCTTGAAATGAAACCGCATCGCTACACCTTTTTCGTGCGTACTTGCGCGAACAGCCCGTGCGGGCGGAACACCAGCACGAGGATCAACAAGGCATAAGGCGCGATCTGGCTGTATCCGGGCGGCAGATAACGGCCTGCGAAGGGTTCGATCACCCCCACGATCAACCCGCCGAGCAACGCGCCCGGCAACGACCCGAAGCCGCCGATCACCGCCGCCGCAAACGCCTTGATCCCGATGAACCCGGCATTGGGTTCCAGCGCGCCCTTCGAGGCGTAAAGAATGCCTGCCACCGCGGCCACGATGCCCGCCAGCGCCCAGACCATGCCCTGCACCCGCTTGACCGGAATGCCCATGTAATAGGCCGCCATCTGGTTCTGGCTGGACGCCTGCATCGCCAGCCCGACCTTGGTCTTGCGAAAGAACTGCCACAGAAGCAGCGTCAGCAACAGAGTCACCACGATCACCGCCAGATCGACGGTCCGCAGCACCACCCCGGCAAGCCGGATGTCCCCAAAGGCCAGCGGTGATTGCAGCGACTGCGGTTCGTGCCCCCAGATGGCACCGACAATGAACCGGATCACAAAGCCCATGGCGATGGTCAGGATGATGATGGCGGTCTGGCTTTGGCCGAACACCACCCGCAGGATGGTGGCGTCGATGGCATAGCCGATGGCGCCCATGATCACGAACACCAAGGGCAGCGCCACCCAGAACGGCAGCCCGGCATATTCGGGGTTCACCAGCCCGAGGGTGACAAAGGCCCCCAGCATCATGAAATCGCCCTGGGCAAAATTCACGGCTTCGGTTGCCTTGTAGATCAGCACAAAGCCAAGGGCGACAAGGCCGTATACGCAGCCATTCGCAAGCCCGCTGACCAGCAGCTGCAAGACGTCCATGCCTTCCTCCCATCGGCGGGCCGACCTCTGACGGGGCGGTCCCGCGCGGCAGCCCTGCCCCGGTCTCCGGGGCGGGCCATTCTGCGGCTTTGGTCACATCATGGCCGCAAGACCCCCCTTTGCGTCAATGGGTTTGCACGGATGACCTTGCGGAAAGCGGCGGGCATGAAAAAACCCCGCCCTTGCGGGCGGGGTCATGGTGCGTGCCGAAGGCCGGATCAGGCGTGCAGCTTCCTGCCCTTGATGCCCGACCACAGTTTCTTGTTGGTCAGGTACAGCAGCGAGGTCAGCACGATCAGGAAGATCACGGCGGTAAAGCCGGCCTGCTTGCGCGCCATCATCTTCGGTTCCGCCGTCCACATCAGGAAGGCCGAAACGTCTTCGGCCATGTGATGCGCGGTGTTGGAATGGCCATCGGCATATTCCACCTGACCATCCGCCAGCGGCGGCCCCATCGCAATCCAGCCGCCCGGAAACGCGGTGTTGGCGTAGAAGGTGGTGCCCGCTTCTTCCTTTTCCTCGCCGGTATAGCCGGTCAGGATCGACGCGATGTATTCCGGGCCACCGATGCCGCGGAAGAACTGGTTGATCCCAAGGCCATAAGGCCCGTGGAACCCGGACCGCGCCTTGGCCATCAGGCTGAGGTCAGGCGCGTTCGCCAGACCCGAAGCCGGGAAATGATCGGTGGGAACGCGGGGGCGGTCCTCGCCGGTTTCCTTGTCGGTGATGTCGTTCAGCGTGGCGGCATAGGCGCGCACCTGATCGGCGGGCAGTTGCGGGCCGCCCGGATCGGCAAGCGACCGGATCGGCACGAACTTCAGCCCGTGACAGGCCGAGCAGACTTCGGTGTACACCTGCAGGCCGCGCTGCAACTGCATCTGGTCATAGGTGCCGAAGGGGCCTTCGAAGCTGAAGGCAAAGTCTTCGACATGGCCGGTGACGCCTGCCGCCAGCGCGGGGGCCGCCGTCAGCGACAGCGCCGCAAGGGCCGAGAGGGTGAGTTTACGGATCATTGGTCTTGTCCTCTCTCTCACTCGGCAGCCTGGCCGTAGTGGGCCTTGAAGTCGTCTTCGATGGTCGCAGGCTGCGGCAGCGGCCGTTCGATCAGGCCCAGAAGCGGCATGATCACCAGGAAGTAGGCGAACCAGTAGGTCGACGCGATGAGCGAGATCCAGTCATACGGGAACTCGGCCGGCTGCGCGCCCACCCAGGTCAGCACGAGGAAGTCCACCACCAGAAGCCAGAACCACCACTTGAACATCGGGCGGTACTTGCCCGACCGCACCGACGAGGTGTCAAGCCACGGCACCAGCGCCATGACCGCGATCGCGCCGAACATCGCCAGCACGCCGAAGAACTTGGCGTCGATGATGCCGAAGCTCAGGAACTGCACCAACTGCACCAGCCAGACGTCGGCGGTGAAGGCGCGCAGGATGGCGTAGAACGGCAGGAAGTACCATTCCGGCACGATGTGCGCGGGCGTCGCCAGCGCGTTGGCCTCGATGTAGTTGTCGGGGTGGCCAAGGAAGTTCGGCATGAAGCCGACCACCGCGAAGAACACCACAAGGATGACGCCCAGTGCGAACAGGTCCTTCATCACGTAGTAGGGCCAGAACGGCACGGTGTCGCGCTCGGCCTCGGCTTTCGACGTGCGGCGCACCTCAACCCCGGTCGGGTTGTTGTTGCCGGTGGTGTGGAAGGCCCAGATATGCACCGCGACCAGCGCGGCGATGACGAAGGGCAGCAGGTAGTGCAGGCTGAAGAAGCGGTTCAGCGTGGCGTTGTCCACCGCAGGCCCGCCCAGCAGCCATTCCTGGATCGACGGCCCCACACCGGGAATCGCACCGAACAGCCCGGTGATCACCGTGGCGCCCCAGAACGACATCTGACCCCAAGGCAGCACATAGCCCATGAAGGCCGTGGCCATCATCATCAGGTAGATCAGCATGCCGACGATCCACGTCACTTCGCGCGGGGCCTTGTATGACCCGTAGTAAAGACCGCGGA
>JAUXPG010000170.1 GCA_030683915.1 Gemmobacter sp. | reverse complement strand
TCGGGTATAGACATCGCGCAACTCCCGTGGACAAACCCTCCGTGGCGCGACCCTATCATGCCGCCGCTCGGGCTGTGCAGGGGGCAAGGCGGGATCGGCGCCGCTTTGCCGACGCTCTGCGGTGCACGTGTGCGTGACCGTGCGCTCTCAGCCACCCGTGGCCGCGCGCCATCGGTCCAGAATGTAGCGGCTGGTCATCAGGTCCAGATGCGCCCCGCCGCCATTTTTTGCGATGGTGATCTCGGTGTCCGAACGCCGTTCCCACGCGCCTGCGGCGATGTCATAGAAATCGCCGCCGATGTCGGCTTCGGCCAGAACCCCCGCAGCGATCGGCGCCTTGATTTCGCCGATGTGGTGCAACGTGGTTGCCCGGCTGTCGACAAAGACGCGGGCGCGGGCGATGGCGGCATCGTCCACCTCGCGCATGTCAGGGCGATAGGCGCCGATCAGGTCCAGATGCTGGCCGGGGCGTAACCATTCCCCCCGGATGAGCGGTGTGGTCGCCATGGTGCAGGTCGCAATCACGTCTGCCGCGCGAACCGCTGTTGCCAGATCGTCGGCAACGGTCAGGCCCGGCACCTCGGCCGCCATCGCCTGCGCGCCCGCAGCCGAGCGGTTCCAGACCGTGAACCGCGCCTCTGGAAACGCCGCGCGATAGGCTTCGATCATCGAGCGGCCCACCGTGCCCGCACCAACAATCAGAAAGTTGCGCGACCCCGCCCGCGCCAGCAACCGCGCAGACAGCAGGCTGTCGCCGGCGGTCTTCCATTTGGTCACCAGATGGAAATCGACCAAGGCCTCCAATGTCCCGGTCGCATCATCAAACAGGTTCACCACACCATTGACCAGCGGCAACCCTGCGGCGGGGTTGCGTGGAAACACATTCGCGACCTTCACCGCCGACCCCAAGCCATCGACCCAAGCAGCGCGATCCAGCAAGGTGTCTTTGCTGCGATACAGGAACAGGTCGGCGATTTCCGCGCGCGGCAGGCGGTGGCCGGCCATCAACGCCTCGGTCAGGCCGATCCAGTCCAGATGTGCCTCGGCGGCGCGGGGCACCACGATGGGCGTCATGGGAAGGTCTCCTTGGTCAGCAATCCGTGGTCTACCAAAGCCTGCGCCAGTGCCTCTGGCCCGGTGAACGGGTGGACGTGCCACCCCCGGCGCGCGGCAGCGGCGCAGTTTTCGGGCATGTCATCGGCAAACAAAAGGCGCCCCGGCGCATAGCCCGCCGCCTCGACCGCCTGATAGATCGCCGGATCGGGCTTGACCACGCCCAGTTCCGCCGACACGAACATCCGGTCAAAAAGGCGCAGGAACGCGAACCGCGCCTGCGCGATCTGCAACGTCTCACGCCCGAAGTTGGTCAGGGCCAACACCGGCACGCCAGCGGCTTTCAATGCGTGCAGCAACCGGACCGATCCTTCAATCGCGCCCGGCACCATCTGCGACCAGCAGTCGTGCCATAGCCGGATTTCGGCGTGCCAGTCCGGATGCGCGGCGGCGCAGTCTTCCACCACGCTCCGAAACCCGCGGCCCCGGTCGATCTCCAGATTCATGCCGTGCAGGTCCACCGCTGCAAACAGCGCGGCGCGCCGGTCCGGCCCGATGGTGCGGTCATAGAACCCCTCGGGGTCCCAGCGTATCAGCACCCGGCCGATATCGAACACCATCACATCCGGGCGCATCGCCTATCCTCGCCTTGCGCGCACCGTTTCGCGCCACAGGGTGTAAAGCCCGGCCGAAACGATCAACGCCATGCCCGACAACCCCACCATATCGGGCAGGGTGCCGAAAACCACCGCCCCCCACAGTATCGCCATGGGAATGGCGGAGTATTCGAACGGTGCTACCACCGCCGCCTCGCAGGTGCGATAGGCTTGGGCCATCATCAAGCCGCCGATCGCCACGGCCAGCCCCGTCGCGGCATAGGCAGGCCAGTCGGCCGCGGGGGGCCAGACCCAGGCCCGGAACAGGAATTCCAGGGACGGGTCCGCCGATCCAGAAAATCGCCCGTCCCCTGCCACCAGCCCCATCAGCGCGGAACTGACCAGAAACCCGGCCTGAACGTAAAAGCTCAGCGTCACGGCGCTTTCCGTGGTCCGCATGCCGCGCGCCAGCATCTGGGACAAGGCGTAACAGGCGGCGGAAATCAGCACGAGGATGGCAGCGGGCTGAAATGCCCCCATGCCGGGGCGCAGCATCACGGCCGTGCCGATCAGCCCCACCACCACGGCGGCCCAGCGATGCGGGCCCACTCGTTCGCCCAGCATCGGAATCGACAGCAGCGTGATGAACACCGGCGCGACAAAGGCCATCGCCACCGCATCGGCCAGCGGCAAGGCTGCCAGCGCCAGAAAATAGGTGGCGTTCGACGCGATGACCACCACCGCCCGCACCAGATGGGTGCCGCCGCGCACCGTGCGCAACTGCGCCCAGTGGCCGCCCGTCACCACGATAACCCCGCTCAGAAACGCCAACCCGATCAGGGCGCGCACCAGAATGACCTGATGCAAGGGGTAATCCCCGGACAGGAACTTGATCGCCATGTCGTTGATCGAAAAGACCAGACTGCCGCAGATCGCAAGCAGGATGCCGGTCATCGGGGTATCGCGGGCAGGGGCCATGGTCATGGCGCCATCCTGCGGCGTGCCGCGCCCATGCGCTTGCCCGAATACGACATCAGCGCCGCAACAGACGATCCAGCGCATCCAGAAACCGTGACCTGTCGGCAGCGCCAAAGCTTTTTCCGCCGCCTTGCCGAAAGGGATCGGCGGCGCGCAGATCGGTCATCAGGTCGCGCATCGCCAAAGCCTCGCCGATGTTGGCTTCGCGCAAAAGGCTGCCATCGGGCCGGATCACGCGCCCCCCCGCCGCAACCACGCGGGCGGCCAGCGGCATGTCGGTGGTCACCACCACGTCGCCGGGCGCGACGCCGTCGGCAATCCGCTTGTCCGCCTCGTCAGGCCCGGCAGCGACATAGATCATTTCAACCAGGGGGTTGGCCGATGGCCGGATACCGCCGTTCGACACCATCACCACGCGCACGCCAAGCCGGGTCGCCACCTTTTCCACCTCGGCTTTCACCGGGCAGGCATCGGCATCCACCCAGATCGTGCAGGTCCCTCGCATCCGTTTCGCTCCGATCCAAATATCCCGGGGGGTCCGGGGGGCAGCGCCCCCCGGCCTTTTCCCGTCAGCCCATCAGCGCGTCGGCGTGGAATGCCACATGGCTTTCCATGAAGGTCGACACGAACCAGTAGCTGTGATCGTACCCCTTTTGCATGCGAAAGGTCGATTGCTGGCGCCGCGCCGCCATCGCTTCGGCCAGCGCCTCGGGGCGCAGCAGGTCAAGGAACTGGTCCGACGCGCCTTGATCCACCAGCACCGGGCCATCGAACCCGCGCTTGCGCATCAGCAGCGTGCTGTCATGCGCCGCCCATTTCCCCTCGTCCGGTCCCAGATAGGCGGCGAACTGCTTGCGCCCCCAGTCGCTGACCGTGGGGTGAGCGATGGGCGCAAAGGCCGAAACCGACCGGAACCGTCCCGGCAGGCTCATGGCCAATGTCAGCGCACCATGCCCACCCATCGAAGGCCCGGTGATCGCCTGCGCCTCTTGCGCCAGAGGAAAGGCGGAAAACAGCACGCGTGGCAGTTCGTCAGCCACATAATCCCACATGCGGAAATGCGGGGCCCAGGGCGCCTCGGTCGCGTTCACATAGAACCCCGCCCCTTGCCCCAGATCATAGGCCGCGTCGTCGGCCACCCCTTCGCCGCGCGGACTGGTATCGGGAAAGACCAGCGCCAATCCGGCCTCGGCCGCCCATTTCTGCGCGCCGGATTTCAGCATCGCATTCTCATGCGTGCAGGTCAGACCTGACAGATACCACAACACCGGCACCGCGCCTTCCTCGGCCTCGGACGGCAGGAAAAGCCCAAAGGTCATTTCGCATCCCGTGACGGCGCTTTCATGGGCATAAACGCCCTGCACCCCGCCATAGGCCCGGTTCTCGCTGATCGTGCGCATGCGCGCCCCCTGTCTATCCGCCTGTCACCCAGGCGATCACCGCAGTGACGGTCAAGATGCTGACCGCTGTCGAAATCAGGATCGAGGTGGACACCCGTTGTGGCGCCACCCCGTAATGTGCCGCAAGAATATAGGTGTTGCCCGCGACGGGTAGGGCCGCTGCCGCGATCATCACACCGGCGGCCTGTGCGTCCACCTTGAACAGCACGAGCGCCGAAAACGCCACCGCCAGCGGGTGCAGCACCAGCTTGGCAAAGCTCAGCCACGCGGCGACCTGCCAGCGTTCGGTGCCCCGCCCCGCCAGCGAGGCCCCGATGGCGAACAGCGCCCCCGGCGTTGCCGCCGCCCCCAGCAGGCCCAGAAAATCGTTGACCGGGCCCGGCACCGACCACCCCGTCGCGCCCCATGACAGGCCCAACACCATCGACACAATCATCGGGTTCTTCAGCAGACCCAGACCAAGCACCTTGAAGGTTCGCAACCGCATCCGCCCTTCGCGCGACCCAGTGATGATCAGCGTGATCAGGCTGGAAAACACGATCATGTCCAACCCAAGCACCAGCAGCACCGGACCGGCCGCCTGCGGCCCAAGCAGCACCACCAGCATCGGCACCCCCAGAAACCCGGTGTTGCCGATCACCGCGCATTGCGCCTCGATCGCGGCTTCCTCCACCTGCAGACGTCGGAAGAACGCCACCGCCAGCGCCACGACATAGACCAGCGCGCAGCCCCACAGATAGGCCGCCGCAAAGCGCGCGTCAAAAAGATCGGTCACCTTCAGGTTGGCGGCGAACCGGAACAGCATCGCGGACAGCGCGAAATAGAATACAAATTTCGTCAGCCATGCCGTGGCCTCGGCCGGAAAGAACCGCACCCAGGCGGCCCAGTAGCCAAGGCCCACAAGGGCGAAAAACGGCAGGGTCTTGTAGAGGATCTCCAGCATGGGGCCTTCGTGCGCGTCGGGGTCCGTGCCGCTTTTCCATGCCAGACGCCCGGGTGCAACCGCTTATCGGCGCAAGGCGGGCAGGCCGATGCCGGTCGCGTCGAATCCGCCATCCGCTGCAAGCACCTGCCCGGTAATATAGCTGGCGCTGTCGGAACACAGAAAACGGATGGCCTGCGCAATCTCGGTTTCCGACCCGTAGCGGTTCAACGGTATGGCATCGTGGTAGGCAGCGATGATGTCGGGCGAATGCACCGCCATGGCCAGTTTGGTCCGCACCGGGCCGGGGCAGACGCAGTTGGCACGGATGCCCCATTCGCCCAGCTCGGCCGCCTGCTGCTTGGTCAGATGAATCACGGCTGCCTTCGACGTGCCATAGGCCACCCGCAGGGTCGAGGCCCGCAACCCCGAAATCGACCCGATGTTGACGATGGCGCCGCGCGTCGCCTGCAGCGCGGGGATGCAGGCCTGCGACACAAGGAACACGCCGTCAAGATTCGTCGCCATGACCGTGCGCCACCGGGCATAGTCATGTTCGGCCACCGGGCCGAAATCGGCCACGCCGGCGTTGTTCACCACCGCGTCGATGCGCCCCAGCATGTCCAGCACCTGCGCCACCATACCGTCAACCTGCGCCGGGTCCGACACGTCACAGACAACCGGATGGCCCCCGGCCAGCCCTGCCGCAGCCTCGGCCAGCGCGGGCGCGTCGCGGTCGATCATGGCCACCTGCCAGCCATCCGCCGCAAACAGCCGCGCGGTGGCCAATCCGATGCCGCGTGCGGCACCCGTGATCAGGGCAACTGGGGATGTCATCGCGCGTCCTTTGCGGCAGGGGTTGGGCCGCAAAGCTAGCCTCCGACACCCCGCCCGCGCAAGCCCCGGCACGGCACCCAAGCCGGCTCGCCCGCCCCGTCCGCGCCCGGCCTTCTGCGCCACCGGCGCCGACAGGAGGCCACCTTTGAGCGGTCAGGGCACGATTTTGCCGGGGTTGAGGATGTTGAGCGGGTCAAGCGCCGCCTTGATCGAGCCCATCACCTGCCAGCCCTCGCCGTGCTCGGCGGCCATGTACTTGCGCTTGCCCACCCCCACCCCATGTTCGCCGCTGACGGTTCCGCCCAAGGCCAATGCACGTTCGGCCATGCGGTGCGACAGGCGCAGCGCCTCGTCCCGTTCGGCGGGGCTGGTCGGGTCAAACAGCAGCGCGCAGTGAAAGTTGCCGTCGCCGACGTGGCCCAGCATCGGTCCTTGCAGGGGGCTGGCGTCGATGTCGGCGCGGGTTTCCTGAACGGCTTGCGCCAGCCGCGAAATCGGCACGCACACATCGGTGGTCAGGACCTGACAGCCGGGGCGCAGGGCCTTGGCGGCGAAATAGGCGTTGTGGCGCATCTTCCACAACCGCGCGCGGTCCTCGGTCGCCGTCGCCCACTGAAAGGCGCCCGCGCCGTGCCCGGCCATGATCGCACCCACGGTTTCCGCCTGTTCGGCAACCCCCGCGGGCGAGCCGTGAAATTCCAAAAACAGATGGGGGCGCAAGGGCATCCCCGCCTGCGCATAGGCGTTGAAGGCAGCGATCGAGGCTTCGTCCACGAATTCGATCCGCGCCATCGGCAGCCCGGCCTGTATCGTCTCGATCACCGCATCCACCGCCGCGCCGATGTCGGGAAAATCGCAGACGGCGGCTGACACCGCCTCCGGTTGGCCCTGAAGGCGCAGCGTCAGTTCGGTGATGATGCCCAAGGTGCCCTCGGCGCCGATCATCAACCGCGTCAGGTCGTATCCGGTCGAGGATTTGCGCGCGCGGGCGCCGGTGCGGATGATGCGGCCATCGGCCATCACCACTTCCAGCCCCAGCACGTTGTCGCGCATGGTGCCATAGCGCACGGCGGTCGTGCCGCTGGCGCGGGTGCTTGCCATGCCGCCAAGGGTGGCATTCGCGCCCGGATCGACCGGAAAGAACAGCCCCGTGGCGCGCAGTTCGGCATTCAGCGCCTCCCGGGTCACGCCGGGTTGCACGCTGCAGTCCATATCCTCGGCCCGGACCGCCAGCACGCGGTCCATCCGCGTCATGTCCAGCGTGATACCGCCCTGCACCGCCAGAGCGTGCCCTTCCAGCGAGGTTCCGGCCCCCCATGGCACCACCGGGCATCGGGCCGCCGCGCAGGCGGCCACGATGGCCGACACTTCTGCAGTGTCCAGCGGCCAGACCACAGCCTCGGGCATCGCCGGGGGCAGGTGGCTTTCGTCGCGGGCATGCTGGTCACGAACGGCAGCCGCAGTCTGGAACCGATCGCCAAGGCGCGCGGCAAGATGGGCGAAAAGGTCGGAACGGGTCATGGGCATGGCTCCTCTGGACGCCAAAATGACCCAGCCCCGACGCCCCGGCAAGCCCTGACGATGGCAGCGCCCCTTGCAAGGCACAAGCCTGCGGCGGGGATAATTGCCTTGGGCCGGACCACGCTGGCTGGGCTTCGCTCTGATAAAAATATCCCGGGGTCCGGGGCAGCGCCCCGGGGGGTGACAGCACGCTTTGCCGCAGCACGTTCAGCGAAACCGGCGAAAGAATCGCACCCGCTCGTAAAGCGTTTCCATCCGGGTCAGCCGTGCCTCGGTATCCTGCCATCGCAGGCCCTGCACCGCCGCCAGCAGGGTTTCCACCAGCACCAGCACCGACACCGTGCTGTCCCACGCCGACGGCGCCTCGACATGGGCGGCCAGCGTGTGCCGGGCATGGGTCGCGGCGGGGGATATCCATCGGTCGGTGATCAGCACCACCTCGGCGCCCTGTTCAACCGCTAGTTCGGCCACCTGCAGGACCGAATTCTCATAGCGGCGGATGTCGAAGATCAGCACCACGTCGCCCGCTTTCATGTCAAGCAACGCAGGGGGCCACGCATTCGACATGTCCGACAGCAGGGTGACATCGGGGCGCACGACCTTCATCAGGGTGACGAAGTAGTCCGCAAGCGCATGGGTGATCCGCCCGCCTAGCGCGAACACCCGGCGGTCGCCATCGGCCAACAGCGCGGCGGCCGCGTCGAATTCGGCCGGGTCTATGCCGGCCAGCGTGGCCTGAAGGTTGACGACGACCTGATCGGCAAAGCGGTTGAGGATGTGGGTGTCCGGCGCCGCCCCGGACCATTTGTCATGCCGCGCCAGCGGCGAGGCGAGCATGTCCTCCACCTCGGCCCGGAGCGACTGCTGGAAATCGGGATAGCCCTTGAACCCCATCTTCTGGACCAGCCGAACCACCGTAGGCGTGGACACATCCGCCGCCCGCGCCAGCGCTGTGATCGACCCAAGTGCTGCAACCGGGTAATGATCCAGGACATGGGCCGCCAGCTTGCGCTCG
>JAUXPG010000434.1 GCA_030683915.1 Gemmobacter sp. | reverse complement strand
CAGCGCGAAGGCCAGGAACACCAGTTGCCCTGCCACCCACAGCACACGGCGCCACGGCCCCGGCGCGCGGCCGCTGACCAGCGTGACGCGGATGTTGGCGTGGCTGGCGAGCACGAGTGGCATGGCCAGAAAGGCCGATGTCACCAAAAGCAGGCCGCCCAGTTCTTCGGTAAAGCGGAACGGCGCGCCAAAGCCATAGCGCATGACCACCGCCGCCACGGTCAGCGCCGCCATCGCCGCCACCGCAGCGGCGGCCCCTGCGGCCAGCAACCGGGCGACCCAGAGGATCGCCCGGTCAATGTGGTTGGCCAGCGTCACTTTGCCAGCAGATCAAGGATGGTGGCGCGGTAGGCCAGCGCCTTTTCCCCGCCTTCCGTCGCCAGCTTTTCCCATGTCGCGGTTGCGGCGGCGCGAATTTCCTCGACCTCGGCGGCGCTCAGCGGGTCAGCCCAGGTCACGCCCGCTGCCTGCAGGTCGGCGCGCGCAGCGGCTTCGGCGGCGGCATCCTTGCTGAAATCGGCCGAGTTCGTCCACAGTTGTTCGGTCGCGGCAGTCAGATGCGCGCGCTGGTCATCGGTCAGCTTTTCCAGCGTCCCCTTGTGCGCCACGATCGCATAGGGCACCGGCGGGAACGGGAAGCCGGAGTAGGTCGCGTGCTTGGCCACTTCCTGAAGCGAGATCGACTTGGCGAACCGCGCGGCATACAGCGCGCAATCCACCACGCCGGTCTGCAACGCGGTGTAAAGTTCGTTCTGCGGGACGATCTGCGCGGCCACGCCAAGCGCCGTGAACGTCTCCACCTGTTCGCGCGACCCGACGCGCAGCTTTTTGGTGCGCAGTTCGGCCAGCGATGTGACCGGCTCGCGGCAGAACAGCGAGGCATCGATGATCGGCAGTGCCATGAAGCCGACGACGGGAATGTCGCGTTCGGCGAAGCCTTCGGTCAGCGCCTGCTGCACGGCGGGCAGCGCCTTGAGGTGTTCCTCGGCGGTCGAGACCGAGCCATAGACATAAAGGCTGGCCAGGTCGGGCGCGTCGCGGCCAATGAACGTGGGCCAGATGAACGCGATTTCCGGGGTGCCGGTCTGCATCCAGCGCAGGGCGTCGGCATCTTTCAGGTTCATGCCGCCGCCTTCGATCACTTCGATCTTCAGGCTGCCGCCGGTGCGGGCTGCGACATCTTCGGCAAAGGCGCGGATATGGGCGGATTCGGGCCGGGTGGGCGCGTAGTTGTTGTTGAAACGCCAGGTGGTTTCCGCAGCGGCCACCGTGGCCGAAAGCGCGGTCAGTGCCAGTGCCGCGAAAGCGAGTTTGGTCATCGTCGTTACTCCACAGGGGCTTGTCCGCGCGCACTATCCACGCCGCCGGGGTTTGCCGCAAGGGTCGATGCGCTTTGGGTCAGGCGGGCATCACGCGGGGGATTCCATCGCCTGCATCGGTCCAGACCAGCCGGCCTTCGAGCACCATGCGGTTGACGTGCGCGCGGGCCTCGGAAAAGGCGAAACCCGTCTCGTGCGGGCCAAGCGGCATGCGAAACAGCGCGGGCAGCAGGTCGAACACGGTTTTGGGGCCTTGCGCGCAGGCCGCAAGGATACGGGCGAAGCGGTCATCGTGATGGTGGGCCAGTTCGGTCAACCGCTGGTGCAGGCCCAGGAACGGCAACTGATGGCCGGGCAGCACCAGCACATCGTCGGGCACCTCGCGGGCGAGATGGGCAAGGCTGCGCAGGTAAAGGCCCAGCGGGTCGCCTTCGGGGTCGGTGGCCCAGACGCTGACATTCGGGGTGATCTTGGCCAGAACCTGATCGGCGGCCAGGAACAGCCGGTCGGCGGCGCAATGCAGCATGACCTGTTCGGCGGCGTGCCCGTCGCCGGTCAGCACGCGAAAATCCCGCTTGCCGATGCGCAGCGTATCGCCCGCCACCACCCGGCGGAAGGTCAGCGGCAGCCGATCGACCATGCGCAGGTAGCGATGGCCAAGCTGCAGCAGCGTGTCGGTATAATCGCCCAGACCGTGGCGACGGTAGTCCTGCGCATAAGCCTCGTGGTTGAAGGCGTCGGGCGCGATGGATTCGTAAAGACAGGTCAGCCATGTGGTCTGGCTCGTGACCAGCGACATGCCGAACCGTTGGCACAACCACCCGGCGGCGCCGATATGGTCGGGATGGGAATGGGTGATGATGAGCCGGGTCAGGCGTTCGCCCTTCATAGGCCCCGCCATCAGCGCCTCCCACGCCTCGCGCGTCGGGTCGTCCGAGATGCCCGCATCGACCACCGCCCAGCCGTCGCCATCTTCGATCAGGAAGACGTTGACGTGGTTCAAGCGGAATGGCAGCGGAAACCGGGCCCACAGCACACCCGGCGCGACCGTGGTCACCGTGCCGGGCGCGGGCGGTTCGGGGAAGGGATAGTGCAGCTCCGCGGTCATGGTCGCCCTTTCGTCAGGGGCGGCGTTGGTGGCGCGGCCCGCCCGGTCTTGACGGTGTGCATGCCAGCCGGTCACGGGATGCGCAAGCCCGCGAAGGCAGGCGCAGGGGGGCAGGGGAATCTGTGTCAGCGCAGCAAGGGGCCGGTCTGATCGAGATAATCGGGGTCGAACCCGGCCAGTTCGGCCAGCCCGACATAATTATCAAACGTGACCCGGCCTTTCTGGAACGTGACGAGGCCGGATTCGCGCAGGGTCCGCAGCACCCGGTTGACGTGGACCGCGCTCAGCCCAAGGGCGTCGGCCAGATGGTACTGGGTCAGCGGGCAGTCATAGCCCGTCGGGTCGCCCAGCCCCACCAGCCGCAACCGCGCGCGCAGTTCCAGCAGGAAATGCGCCATCCGCCGCTCCGCCGACCGGCGGCCAAGGTTGACCAGATGCTCCACCACCATCGCTTCGTCGCGCGAGGCGGCCCAAAGCACGGCCGCGGCCAGACGCGGCGCGGTGGTCAGCCCGTCCATCATGTCGCTGGCGCGCATTTCGGACACCTCGATCCGGGTCACCGCCTGCACGCTGTGGTCGGTCGTGCGCATCAGGACGCTGCGCAGACCCAGAAAATCGCCGGGAATCTGGAAATCGACGATCTGGCGTTCGCCATCGGGCAACAACTTGTAGGAACAGGCCCAGCCCTCGGCCAGAACATAGGTCGATTGCTGCGCCTGCCCTTCGTGGATGATCTCGTGCCCCGCGGGAACCGTGCGCCGCCGCCGGTGAAACAAGGCGAGGACGCGCAAATCACTGTCCGACAGCGCGACGAACGCGGAAAGCTTGCGGGCCAGCGGGCTTCTCGGGACGACGATGTCGGCCTTCAGCCCGGGTTGGCCGCAGGGGGATGGGGGGGTCGGGGAGATGTGCACGATGCTGCCGGATGCAAGGACGGGTGACTGGGGAAACGCGGGGCTGCCGGGGTCGTTCCCTTGGCGCGGCGCACAAAGCCGTGTGCGCGGTGCTGCAGGGGACCCGTGCGGCAAAAAGATGCGCACGGGACTGCTCTGGATCAGTAACGCCGCGCGCAAATTGCGCAGGATGGGCAAGGTCCCTGTCCCCCGAAGGAGAGCCAAGCCTATGCCCCCGTCGCCCGACACCATAGCCGGAACCGCCGCGCTGGCGATCTGCGAATCCTTGCTGCTGGCCCTGCATGACCGCAACATCCTGCCGGAACGCGAGATCGTGGGCATTCTGCGCGACGCGGCTGCGGCGCATGAACAGGCCCCCGATGGCGACCAAAGCGGCACGCACGCGGCGGTGGCGGAGTTAATCAACGGCATTCTGGCAGGCGGAACGGTGCGCCGCCGCTGACGGGTCGGTGTTCTCTGGCTGCACGATTTTGCGTCTCCAGCCCGGAAAACGGGCATTGCCTCGATGCGCGGGCAGGGGATGGCGGGGCGGGGCTTGACCTTTCGGGGGGAGGGGCGCAGGCCAGACATCGCACACTTTCCCGGTCGCACGGGCGTTTTTGCCGCGAAAGGACCGACAACCATGGCCGACGGACAAACCCCGGATCACCCGATGCGCGTAGCGATCGGGTGCCGGATGCAATTCAGCTTTGCCCAGCCGACGCCGCTGATTGCCACGCTGAACGTGCATTACACCCGGTTCAGCGGTCTGGAGCGGACCGACCACATCACCACCCAGCCAAGTGTTCCGCTGGAAAGCTACCGCGACGGGTTCGGCAACTGGTGCACGCGCATGGTGGCCCCGGCGGGCACCTTCGTGCTGTCAACCGACGGGGTGTTCCGCGATTCCGGGCTGTCCGACCCGGTGGCCCCTGCCGCGCGGCAGCATGCGGTTCAGGACCTGCCGTCCGAGACGCTGGTCTATCTGCTGGGCAGCCGGTATTGCGACACCGATCTGCTGTCAGACGAGGCGTGGCGCCGGTTCGAGACGACCGAGGCCGGTTGGGCGCGGGTCCAGGCGATCTGCGATTTCGTGCATGGGCATGTGGCATTTGGCTATCACCACGCGCGCGCCACGCGGACGGCCTCGCAGACCTTGGCCGAACGGCAGGGCGTGTGCCGCGATTACGCGCATCTGGCCATCGCGTTTTGCCGCTGCATGAACATTCCCGCGCGGTATTGCACCGGATACCTGAGCGACATCGGCCAGCCGGAACCCCATGCGCCCGGCGACTTTGCCGCGTGGATGGAAGTGTATCTTGATCACCAGTGGTGGGTGTTTGATCCGCGCAACAACGCGCCGCGCAAGGCCCGCATCCTGATCGCGCGCGGGCGCGATGCGGCGGATGTGCCGCTGACCCAGACCTTCGGCCCCAACATCATGACCGAATTCCGGGTCTGGACCGACGAGATCAAGCCGACCGCCTGAGCACCGCCTTGGGTCAGGCGGTTGTGCGCCCGGCGGTTGCCATCAGCTGCGCCGTGATCGCAAGGCGGGTGACGCGCAGCGCGTGGCCCTCGGGCATCGCGGTCGCGGTGCGGTCGCGCACATCGGCCAGACACCGGGCGAAATAGGTCAGCGGCTCGGCGCTGGCGTCGATGTGGCTGGTCCCCTTGCCATTGGTTAAAAACACATGGTCGGCACCCGGGCGCCCCGCGATGTCGACGTATTTGCGCAACTCGATGGTTCCTTCGGTGCCCAGCAGGAACAGCCGCCCGTCGCCCCATGTCGGCAGACCGTCGGGCGTGAACCAGTCCACCCGGATGAATCCGCGCGCGCCATCGCTTTCGATCAGGATTTCCCCGAAATCCTCGAACGCGGGCAAGGCGGGCATGGCGCGGTTGTCGGTATGGGCGGCCACGATGCGGGCCGAGGTGCTGTTGGTAAAGAACAGGAACTGGTCGATCTGGTGACTGGCGATGTCGGTGAGAATGCCGCCAAACGCCTCGGGGCGGAAAAACCACTCTGGCCGGATTGCGCGGTTCAGCCGGTGCGGCCCCAGCCCGGTGGTCTGGATCACCCGGCCGATGGC
>JAUXPG010000399.1 GCA_030683915.1 Gemmobacter sp. | reverse complement strand
CCGGTCCCCGAACCCGGTGCAGGGGCCCGTTTCATGGTCGCCACGCAGAATGATGTGACCGCCGAGGTCGAGGCGTCACGCTCGCGCGACAGGTTGGGTGCGCGGCTGGCCGACATCGCCCAGATCAGCGAGGCATGGTTTTTCGAATTCGACCGTAACCTGCGGCTCTCCTACCTCTCGCCCGCGATGGCCATGGCACTGGGTGTCGCCCCCGAACAGGTGCAGGGTCTGCCCGCCGACAGCATCGGAGACGGCATTGTCGTCGATCCCGAAGGGGCGGGCGGCGACCTTCACAGCCTGCTGGCGCGGCGTCAGGCTGTATCGCATGTGCCGCTGCGCCTGTCGCGTCCCGACGGGGCAACCTGCTGGATGCAGGCCAGCGCCGCACCCTTCTTCACGGCCGAGGGGGCTTTTGATGGGATCCGCGGATTTGCCAGCGACATCAGTGCCATCGTTGCCGCCCGCGACGCCGCCCAACAGGCCGAACGCGCGCAGGCCGCCTTTGTCGCCATGATGAGCCACGAACTGCGCACGCCGCTGACCGCCATCATCGGGCTGTCAGAGGTGCTGGAATCCACCTGCCAGATTGAATCGCGCCGCGCCGATCTTGCCACCATCCGTACGGCTGCCAGCGACCTGACGGCGGTGCTGTCGGATGTTCTGGATCATGCGCAGTTGGAAGGCGGGCGGCTGACGCTTGCGCGCAAGGCGCTGTCGTTGACTGACCTGATGGCGGCGCTGGTGGCCGAACATATGCCCAAGGCCACGGCGCGCGGCCTGACCCTGCGGCTGGAGGTGGAGGGTGCGGCCCCCCCGCACCGTCAGGGCGACGCCGATCGCCTGCGCCAGATATTGCGCAATCTGGTGGACAACGCGCTCCGATTCACACCGTCGGGCGGGGTGATCCTGACGCTGGACCTGTGCGCCGCGGACCGTGTGACAATTGCGGTTGCCGATACCGGGATTGGCCTGCCGGCGGCTGATCTGGAACGTATTTTTCAGCCTTTCGTGCAGCTCGATTCCAGCATGGGGCGGCTGCACGGCGGGCGGGGGCTGGGGCTTAGTCTCGCGCGCAAACTTGCGCAGGCGATGGGTGGAACGCTATCGGTCACATCGGAACCGGGCGTCGGCAGCACCTTCCGGCTGGACCTGCCACTGCCATCGGTCCCGATTGTGGCCCGCCCGGCGGAAGCGCTGAACCTTGTCGGCGCAAAGGTGCTGGTGGCCGATGACAATCGCGCCAACCGCAAGCTGCTGGACCTGATGCTGTCGCGCCTTGGCGCCCGCGTGACGCTGGCCGAAGACGGGCGCGCAGCCATCGACGCTTGGGCCCCAGGCCGGTTCTCGTTGCTTTTGCTCGACATCAACATGCCAGCCCTGACCGGAACCGAGGTGATCGCCGACATCCGGCGCCGTGAACAGGCCGGCGGTCTGCAGCCGGTTCCCGCGTTCGCCGTTTCGGCCAATGCCCGCCCCGAGCAGGTGGAAACCTACGTGGCGGCAGGCTTTGACGGTTGCATCGCCAAACCGCTCGACATCGCGGCGCTGTCCGGCGCCGTCGCCCCCCGACTGGCGGCCGGGGTCGCCCCACCGGCGGCATGATCCGCCCCCACCGAAAGGAGAACCCAATGTTTCACCTACGAATCCTGTCTGCCGCATTCTGCCTTGGCCTCGCTGCCCTGCTGCCCGCGCCCACCGCCGCCGCGCCGCTGCCCGAACCGACGGGCCGTGTCATCCTTGAACTCGCAGGCGCCATCGCAGCCAACAACGGCAATTCCGCCGCTCGATTCGACCTTGCCATGCTCGACGCGCTGCCCCAACGCGAAACGGTCACGCGAACACCCTGGTATGACGGCGCCCAAATCTTTTCGGGGCCGCTGATGGCAGACCTTATCAACGCGGTCGGCGGCGCAGGCTCAGCCTTGCGCGTCGTCGCGATCAACGATTATGCGGTCGAAATCCCGATTGCGGATATCGCGACCTACCCGATCATCCTTGCCTCGCGCCTTGGCGGACAGCCGATGTCCGTCCGCGAAAAGGGCCCGCTGTTCGTGATCTACCCGTTCGACGAATCCCCGGCGCTGAACAACGAGATCTACTATTCGCGATCGGTCTGGCAGGTGAAGCGGATCGAGGTTCTGCCATGATCGCCTCGCGGCGCCCGACGGCGGCGGCGATGCGGCTCCGGCTAGGGGTCATGCTGCTGGCGGGTGCTGCGATTATGCTGATGGGCACGTGGGTGGTGCTGTTCGCGCGGCTGCTGGAAGCAGACCGCACCATCGCCACGCGCGTGCGCGAAGATGCGATGTGGGCGGTGTTTCAGAGCGACCGCAACGCCGCCGGTCTGCTGCACGCCGTGCGCGAGGTGCTGGTCCGCGGCACGCCCGACCGGCACGAGGACGTGACGGTGGCCTATGATGTGCTCTACAGCCGCGCGTTGCTTCTGGAGCGCGGGGCCTTTGCTATCGATCTGAGCGGCAGAACCGAACTGGGCCGCCAAAGCACCGCCCACACCGCCGAAATCCGCGCGCTTGCCCCGGATTTCGACGCGCTTGATCCTGCCAGCCCGACTTACGTGGATGATCTGGCCCGGCTGGAACCCCGGATCGCCGCCTTGCGCGACGGTATGGCGAGGCTTCTGCTGGCCGCAAATCAGGAAATCAGTCTGAGCCGTGTGGCTGAACGCAAGCTGCGAGAAGCCATCCATGACAGGCTGGGCTGGAGCGCGGGGCTGCTGGTGCTGGCCTTTCTCGGGATCGGCACCTTGCTTGCCCTCCAGCTGCGCCAGCTGCGCCGCGCCCACCGGCGGATGGAGCTACTGCAGCGCCGCAGCCTGCATCAGGCGACCAAGGCCAAGGCGGCAAGCGCCGCGAAATCCACCTTCCTTGCCACGATGAGCCACGAGATCCGCACCCCGCTGAACGCGATCATCGGGTCGGCAGAACTGTTGGTCTCCGCCGGCCTCGATCCGGCACAAAAGCAGCGGGTGCAGACGATTCAAAGCGCCGGGCAGTTGTTACTCGATGTCATCAACGACATTCTGGATTTTTCCAAGCTCGACACCCGGGGGCTGGAATTGCAGCCCGAGGTCGTGAACATTGCGTCGGTTGCAAAAACCATCGCCTCCACTTTTGCGGACCGCGCAGCCGAACGGAACATCCGGCTCACCATCGCCCTTGCCCGCGGCCGCATCCGCACCGATCCCGGACGCCTGCGGCAGGTGATCGTCAATCTGGTCGGAAACGCGCTGAAGTTTACCCCTTCCGGCGAAGTCAGGCTGGAGGGCTCCATCCTCGGCGCCGGTCGGTTGCGCATCCGGGTCACTGACACCGGAATTGGCATCCGGCCAGACGACCAGGCACGGCTGTTCCGCGATTTTGAACAGGTCGACGGGTCTTATGCCCGCGCCCATGGCGGTTCCGGGCTCGGGCTGGCGATCTGCAAAAGGATCGTTCAGGGCATGGGGGGCGACATCGGCGTGGTCAGCACGCCCGGTGCGGGCAGCATCTTCTGGTTTGAAATCCCTGTCGAAGTTCTGGGTGATGTGGCGAACGCCGAAGACGTCATCGCTTTGCCACCGCCCGGTGCCCCCGCCTCACAAGGCGCCTTCAAGGTCCTGATTGTAGAAGACAATCCGATCAACCGCGCAGTGCTTTCGGACCAGTTGATCCAGCTTGGCCACCACCCGCAAACCGCCGAAACCGGCTTTGCAGCGCTGGACCGGCTTGCGAGTGAACGGTTTGATCTGGTGCTGATGGACATGCAGATGCCGGGGATCAGCGGCCCCGATACGACCCGCCGCCTGCGCGCGGCGGGGTGCGATCTGCCGGTTCTCGGCGTCACGGCGAATGCCTCGGTCGAAGATCGCAAGACCTGCGAACAGGCTGGCATGAATGGTTTCCTTGCCAAGCCTGTAACGCTGGCGCGCCTGGCCGAAGCGATGGCCGAGGTCATGCTGGGTTCCGCCAGCACCGGGTGTGCGGCGCTGGCCCCGTCTGCCCCCAATCCGCAACTGGAGGATCTGGCGAACGCGCTTGGCGGCGCGCGCGTTCAGGGGTTGCTGACCGACTTCGAAACTTCGCTGCCAGACATGGAGGATGAACTGCGCGCGGCGCTTGCGACGCAAGATCACGACCGGCTGGATGCAGCGTTGCACACCTTCAAAGGGGCCGCCCTAACCCTGGGGTTGGCCGAAGCCGGGGCCGAAGCCCAAGCACTCCGCATCCCGGCGGCGGTCACATCAGAAACTGTCGCCTCGTTACTGCGGCTGGCCCGTCAAGATATCGAACGCGCCCGGTCGATGCTGGAAACGTTGCAGGAGCGCGCCGCTTGACGGCCCTGCGGCCGCCCGGGGGCTTATCTCAGCCGCACTCGGGGAGGTGACGCTGCGGCCACGCGGTCAGCCGACACTCCAGCAGAACAGCGACCGGGCAGCGTGGGTTAATGGGTCCAGACGCCCCGACGATTGGTCGCGAAATTGTCGCCATAGCCGCCCGGGCGGATGTTGACGGCGCGCTTGTGCGAAACCTGCACCTCTGCCTCGATCCCATGGGCCTTTGCATAGTCCTCGGCCGCGGCCTGGGTGGCAAAGCGCAGGCGCACCTGGCGCTGGGTATCGGCGCTGGAGGTCCAGCCCATCAGCGGGTCGATTTCGCGCGCATCGGCAGGTGCGAACTCCAGCACCCAATCGTGCGTCTTCGCAGACCCCGATTGCATGGCGTTGCGGGCTGGCTGATAGATGCGGGCGCGCATGTCGTTCTCCCTTGGCAGGCGCTTTCGTTTTGGCAGACTCCGGCCGCCCGTGCAAGGGTCGGGGCGCGCCCGATGCCGCAGGTTTTCCACAACGGTTGCCCTTGGCCCCGAAACCGGATTACGTGCCGCCATGGCCCGCGCCCCCTTGTCCGAAGACCTGCCCGAACCCGACCGCGCCCCCGGTGCCCCGCACCCGCGCGAAACCGCCGTGCTGTTCGGGCAGTCGCAGGCCGAAGCGGCGTTTCTGGCGGCCCATGCCTCGGGGCGGCTGCACCACGGCTGGCTCTTGACCGGGCCGCGCGGGCTTGGGAAGGCCACGCTGGCATGGCGCATCGCGCGGTTTCTGCTCGCCACGCCGGACGACGATGGCGGGATGTTTGCGCCCCCGCCGCCGACAACGCTGGATGTTGCGCCCGATCACCCGGTCGCCCGCCGCATCGCCGCCTTGTCCGAATCGCGTCTGTTCCTGTTGCGGCGCGGTCCCAATGAAAAGGGCGACGCGCTCAGCCGTGACATCACGGTAGGCGAAGTGCGTAAGATGAAATCGTTCTTCACCCTGTCTGCGGCCGATGGCGGGCGGCGCGTGGCGATCATCGACGCGGCGGATGAGATGAACGTGGCCGCCGCCAATGCGCTGCTCAAGGTGCTCGAGGAACCGCCCGATCGCGTGACCCTCCTGTTGGTGGCCCATCAACCGGCGCGGCTGCTGCCGACCATCCGGTCCCGGTGCCGGGTGCTGCCGCTTGCGCCGCTGGGTCCCGAGGATCTGGGCCGCGCGCTGGCCGCGACCGGGACCGAGGGCGAAGACCCGCGCGTCCTTGCGCAGTTGGCCGGCGGCTCGGTCGGCGCGGCACTGCGGCTGTCGTCGCTGGAGGGCGCGGCGCTTTATGCCCGGCTGGTCGGGCTGATGGCCACCCTGCCGCGGATGGACCGGGCGCGCGCGCTGGCGCTTGCCGATGGGGTCGCAGGCAAGGCCAACGAGGCGCGGTTCGACTTGATGCTCGATCTTATCGACCTGTTCCTTGCACGGCTGGCGCGCGGCGGGGCCACCGGCACACCGCCCCCCGAGGCCGCGCCGGGCGAGGCTGCGCTGATCATGGCGCTTTCCCCCGACGCGCGGCGCGCCCGCGGTTGGGCAGACCTCGCGCAAACGTTGTCGATCCGGGCCCGGCGCGGGCGGGCGGTCAACCTTGACCCTGCCGCGCTGGTGTTGGATATGCTGCTCAGGATCGACGCCGCGGCGCGGGAGGCATGAGATGACGGCCGAGCTTGTGGACAGCCACTGTCATCTGGATTTCCCGGATTTCGACGGCGAAACCGATGCGATCATCGCGCGGGCGCGGGCGGCCGGCGTTACCCGCATGGTCACGATCTGCACGCGGCAGGCCAATGAGCCCCGCGTGCGCGCGCTGGTCGAGGCGCATGAGGGGCTGTTCTACACCATCGGGGTGCATCCGATGAGCGTGGGTAAGGAACCGCCCCTGACGGTCGCGCAGCTGGTGGACTATGCCCGCCACCCAAAGATGGTGGGGATCGGGGAAACCGGGCTGGATTACCACTATACCCCCGACACCATACAGGCCCAACACGACAGCTTGCGCGTGCATATCGAGGCCGCGCAAACCACCGGCCTGCCGCTGGTCATTCACGCCCGCGACGCCGATGACGACATGGCACGTATCCTGACCGAAGGGGCGCGCGTGGCGCCCTACTCCTGCGTGATGCACTGTTTCTCCTCGGGCGCGGCGCTGGCGCGCACGGCGCTGGACCTCGGGTTCTACCTGTCGATGTCAGGCATCGCGGCCTTTCCCAAAAGCCACGAGCTGCGCGCGATCTTTGCCGCCGCGCCGCTGGACCGCATTCTGGTCGAAACCGATTCGCCCTACCTTGCCCCACCGCCACACCGCGGGCGACGCAACGAACCCGCTTATGTCGCCCACACGGCGCGCGTCGGGGCCGACCTTTTCGGCCTGACGGCTGACCAGTTCGCCGATGCGACCAGCGCCAATTTTGACCGGCTGTTCCCCCGCGCCGCCCGCAAGGCAGCCGCCGCATGACCGACACCTTGCGCTTCACCATCCTCGGGTGCGGGTCGTCGGGCGGGGTGCCGCGTCTGGGTGGCCATTGGGGCGATTGCGATCCGACGAACCCAAAAAACCGCCGCCGCCGCTGTTCGCTGCTGGTCGAACGCATCGGCTCGGGTGGCACCACAAGGGTGCTGATCGACACTTCGCCCGACATGCGGGACCAGTTGCTCGATGCCGGGGTCGGCAGCCTGGATGCCGTGGTTTACACCCATTCCCACGCCGACCACGTGCATGGCATCGACGATCTGCGCCAGATCGTGTTCAACATGCGCGCCCGCCTGCCGGTCTGGGCCGACGGCCCGACGCAAGAGGCGCTGCTCAACCGCTTCGGCTATGCCTTCGTGCAGCCGGAAAACAGCCCCTACCCCCCGATCCTGAACCTGCACACCATCCGCGGCGCCTTTGAGATTGATGGCGCGGGCGGGCCGGTGCCCTTTACCCCCTTCCGCGCCGACCACGGCTCGATGGATGCGCTGGGGTTCCGCATCGGTGGCCTGGCCTATCTGCCCGACGCGGTGGCGATCCCCGAGGACAGTTGGCCGGTGCTCGACGGGCTTGACATCTGGGTGGTCGATGCGCTGCGCCGCACGCCGCATCCGACCCACGCCCATCTGGCGCTAACGCTGGAGTGGATTGCACGCGCCCGCCCGGCCTGCGCGGTGCTGACCAACATGCACCTCGACCTGGACCATGTGGCGGTGGAACAGGAAACCCCGGCCCATGTCCTTGCCGCCTATGACGGCATGGTGCTTGAACTGCCCGCGCCTGCTTCGCTCTGATCCAAATATCCCCGCCGGAGGCCTCCGCACCCGGCCACCAGACCCACAGGTAAGGCGCCATGCAAGCCCTTCTGGATGTCATCCTGCCGGTGTTTCTGGTGCTCGGCTTTGGCTATTCAGCGGTCTGGATGGGGTGGTTCAAGGATGAGTGGGTCGAAGGGCTGATGCGCTTCACCCAGAATTTCGCCATTCCCTGCCTGCTGTTTCGCGCCATCTCGGGGCTTGATCTGGCGCAGGACTTCGATCTTGCAATGCTGTTCAGTTTTTATGCCGGGGCCTCGGGCGGGTTTGTCGCGGCACTGCTGGGCGCGCGGCTGATCTTTGGTCGTCCCTGGCCCGATGCGGTGGCCATCGGGTTTGTCGGGCTGTTTTCCAACTCGGTGCTGCTCGGGTTGCCGATCACGGAACGCGCCTATGGGCCCGAGGCGTTGGCGGCCAACTTCTCCATCATCGCGCTGCATGCGCCGTTTTGCTACGTGATCGGGCTGACGGCGATGGAACTGGCCCGCAGCGCCGGGGGGGGCCTTCGCATCGCGGCCCCCCGTATCGTGCGCGCCGTGTTCCGCAACGCTCTGGTGATCGCGATCTTGCTGGGCTTTGCGGTCAATCTGGGCGGCATCCCCCTGCCCGGCGTGCTGTCCGACGCGGTGGACATGATGACACGCGCGGCGCTGCCCGCCGCGCTGTTCGGGCTGGGCGGCACGCTTTATCGTTATCGCCCCGAAGGCGACATGAGGACCATCCTTTATGTCGTCGCCTGCTCGCTCCTGCTCCACCCGGCGATCACGTGGGGGCTGGCCACCGCGCTTGGGGTCGGCACGCCGGGTCTGCGGTCGGCGGTGTTGACGGCGGCGATGGCGCCGGGGGTGAATGCCTATGTCTTTGCCAACATGTATGGCGTCGCCCGCCGGGTCGCGGCATCGGCGGTGCTGATCGCCACGGGGCTGACGGTGATCACTGCATGGGTCTGGATCGCCATCCTGCCCTGACCCCGCCGCCCCTGTCAGGGCAGCGGCGCCGGGCCCGCCCGCTCAGACAATCCGCGCCGCCGTGGCGAACTCGAGCCGCGGCGCACGCGCGGTGGCCGGGTTGGCCTCGGGCCAGCCGAGATTGAGCAGGAACGCCGGTTCCCACCCCGACCCGTCCAGGAATTCGGCCTGCACCTTCGCCTTGTCGAACCCGCCCATCGGCCCGGTCCCAAGGCCCAGCGCCCGCGCCGCCATGATCATCGCCCCCGCCTGAATCAACGCGTTCTGCCGGGCCGATGCGCGGCGGGCGTCTTCGTCAGGGAAATAGCCGCGCACGTCGGCCTGCGGCCAGACATGCGGCAGATGGTCGGTGAACCCCACATCCCAGCACACGATCGCGGTTACCGGCGCGGCCATCGTCTTGGCATGGTTGCCACGGCTCAGCGCGGGTTCCAGTCGGGCCTTGCCCTCGGGTGTCGCGACATAGATCACGCGCAAGGGCTGCTGATTGAAGGCCGACGGCGCCAGCAGCGCAAGGCGGGTCAGTTCCTCCAGCACTGCGGTTTCGACGGGGCGGTCGGCATAGGTCGGGTGGCTGCGGGCGGCGTGGAACAGCTGGTCAAGTGCAGCATCGGCAAGACGGGGCATGGCAGGTCCTTGCAGGGGTGATCGGGCGGCGCCATGCCCCGGTGCACTGACCGCTCCGGGGTGTCCGGGCGCTGCCCCCGGACCCCGGTGGGTAATCGGGAAAGCGAAGGTCAGACGCGCGCAGGGATATACCCTGCGGCGGCAAGGTCAATGGCCTGCCCGGTCGCCGCCGACTGTTGCGCCGCCATGCCCATCGCCACGGCCCACCAGCCGTCCTCTAGCGTGACCTGCGGCCGGGCCTGCCCGCGCACCACGGCGGCAAAGCCCTGATGCTGATAAAAGGTCGATCCGTTATGGTCGCCCGCCGCCAGCAGCGCGGGGTCCACCGGCACCTCCAGCACCCTTGGTCCCTTGGGGTCGCGCGGCGACACGATCACCTGCGGCACCGGCGCCTCGCCCAGATGCGCGGGCCAGAACCGCCCCGGTCCGGGCACCAGACATTCGATCTTGCCCAACGGACCGACGGCGCTGATTTCCTCCTGATAGCGCGCCCCTTCGGCGAACATGCACAGTTCCAACATCGCCCGCGCGCCGCCGGTGAAATCCACAATGACATAGGCATTGTCGAGGATATCGGGCACCGCCCCGTCATAGCGCTCGTCCAGATGGTTCACATCGCGCCCGGCGCTGGCCATGACGCGCACGGGATCTGCGTTCAGGATCAGCCGCATCAGGTCAAAGAAGTGGCAGCATTTTTCCACCAGCGTTCCGCCGGTGTTGCGGTTGAAGCGGTTCCAGTCTCCGACCTTGGCAAGAAAGGGAAAGCGGTGTTCGCGGATGGTCAGCATTCGGATGCCGCCGGTTGCGGCCTGTGCCTGCGCCAGAAGATGCGCCACCGGGGGCATATAGCGATATTCCATCGCCACCCAGACCGGCGCGGGGTACCTGGCCCGAAACGCAGCAAGGCGCGGTGCATCGGCAGGGTCGGTGAAAAGCGGCTTTTCCACCAGCACCGGCAGGGGGCGGGTCCGGCCAATCTCCTCCAGCTGGTCCAGATGCCGGAAATTGGGCGACGCGATCAGAAGGCAGTTCACCGACGCAACCGCCAGCAGGTCGGCGAGGCTGTCCACGAACCGCGCGCCGGGGGCCAAGGCGGCTGCAGCCGCCCGCATGGCAGCATCCGGTTCAAAGATTGCGGCCACGCGGGCGCCGGGAATCAGCGCGATGTTGCGCAGGTGTTCGTGCCCCATCATGCCGCAGCCGATGATGCCATAAGAAAGGTCGGTCATGTCGTGTCCTGTCTCAGCCGCGCCACATAGCGGGTGGTCGCCGGGTCATACCATGTCATCGAAAGTTCTGCCGGCGTGCCATCCTGCGCCCATCCAAAGCGCAAGATTTCCGGCAGCGCGGTGCCGGGCAGATGGGGAAATTCGGGCGGCGCCCACGACGGGACCGGGCCTTGGCCCACCCGGTCCTCGGCGCGGGCCATGACCAGCCCCAGCCGGTTGCGATAGTGCAGATAGAGCGAGTCCGATAGGTCATCGGCGGTGAGGTGGTCGGCATAGCGCGCGGCAAGCCAGATCTCCTCCAACGCCGCAACGTGCCCGGACAACAGCCGCAGGCGGCGGATGCGGTGGCCTTCGACGCCACCGAACGCCGGCAGGTGCGCGGGTTTCACGGCGCGGTCCACCGACAGCACCCGCGCGGTGGGCAGCCCGCCGCCCTGCACCAGTTCCAGCCGGAACAACGCGTAAACCGATGCGGTGTCGCCCCCTGCACGCACATAGTTGCCCGAGCCCTGCACGCGCACCAGCAGCCCGCGCGCTGCAAGATCAGACAGCGCCCGGCGCAGCGTCCCTACGGCAATGCCCATGTCTGCCGCCATGTCGCGTTCAGGCGCCAGCCGCACGCCATCCGCCAACCGCCCTGCCGCGATGTCGCGGATCAGGGTTTCGGCCACCTGCTGCCACAGCGGCAGCGGCGTCGCCTGCAGGCCCGAAGGCGGTTCGATCATGACGCCCCGCAAAAATTGATACAGGATTGATTTACACCAATGGTGATGCTACGCAAGCCCAAACCTGCAGGGGAGACACCGCTTATGACCGTTGTTCCGATCACCTCGGCTGATCTTGACGCCTGCGAGGTCAGCTGGTTTGCAGCACTCTGTTCGGATGATTACGAATATCTTGGCGTGCCCGACGGGCGGCTGCGGTCCAGTTGGGCGCATTGTTCCGGCATCGTGCAGCGCGCCGAAGCCCACGGATTTCGCAATATCCTGTGCCCGTCCAGTTACCAGGTCGGGCAGGACACCCTGAGCTTTGTCGCGGGCTGCGCCCCGATGACCGATCGTATCAACTTCCTTGCCGCCATTCGCTGCGGCGAAATGCAGCCCGTCATGCTGGCGCGCACGGTGGCGACGCTGGACCATATGCTGCAGGGGCGGCTGACGCTGAATGTCATCAGTTCGGATTTCCCCGGCGAAGTGGCCGACAGCGCCTATCGCTACCGTCGCAGTCACGAGGTTGTCGAAATCCTGCGTCAGGCATGGACACGCGACCACATCGAATACGACGGCGAGATCTACAAGATCGCCAAGCTGCCGGCCGATCCGGCCAGACCCTACCAGCAGAACGGCGGGCCGCTGCTGTATTTCGGCGGCTATTCCCCCGACGCGCTGGAACTGTGCGGCGCGCAATGCGACGTTTATCTGATGTGGCCCGAACCCAAGGACACGCTGGCCCAGCGCATGCGCGATGTGCACGCCCGCGCGGCGGCGCATGGGCGGACGCTGGACTATGGCTTGCGCGTCCACATGATCGTGCGCGACACCGAGGCCGAGGCGCGCGACTACGCCGAACATCTGGTCAGCAAGCTGGATGACGAACTGGGCCGCAGCATCCGCGACCGCGCGCATGACAGCATCTCGTTGGGGGTGGCGCATCAGGCGCGGGCGCGCGAGCTGGCGGACAAATTCGGCTATGTCGAACCGCATCTGTGGACGGGGATCGGGCGCGCACGGTCGGGCTGTGGCGCCGCGCTGGTCGGCTCGGTCGACCAAGTGTTGTCCGAGATCGAAAGTTACCGCAAGATGGGCATCCGCGCCTTCATCTTTTCGGGGTATCCGCATCTGGATGAATGCGACCACTTCGGCACCAAGGTGTTGCCGCATCTGAAAACCTGCTCGTTGCCCCATGCCTATGGCCGGGTGCCAGCCACTACCCCCGCAACGCCGCTGGGAACCGGAGAACGCCGCTGATGGAACGGATTGAAATTGCCCCCGGAGTTCAGCTTTCGCGGTTGGTCTACGGCATGTGGCGGTTGGGCGACGATGCCGATACCTCGCCCGGCCATGTGCAGGCCAAGGTCGAAACCTGTCTGGCGCAGGGCATCACCACGATGGATCAGGCCGACATTTATGGCGGCTATACCGCCGAGGCCCTGCTGGGCGCGGCCCTGCGTGCGGCACCGGGCCTGCGCGACCAGATCGAGATCGTGTCGAAATGCGATATTGTCGCGCCCGTCGGGCGCCATGCCGGGGCAAGGGTGAAATATTACGACACGACCCGCGCGCATATCACGGCCTGCGTGGACCAGTCGTTGCGCGACATGGCCACCGACCGGATCGACCTGCTGCTGATCCACCGGCCCGACCCCTTGATGGACCCCGCCGAAACCGGCGCCGCGCTGGATGGTCTGGTTGCAGGCGGCAAGGTGCGCAGCGTCGGCGTTTCGAACTTCCGCCCATGGGATTTCACCTTGCTGCAATCGGCGATGTCCACGCCGCTGGCGACCAACCAGATCGAGATGAGCCTGATGGCGCATGGCCCGTTCACCAATGGCGACCTTGCGTTCTTGCAGGAACGCAAGGTGCCACCGATGGCATGGTCGCCGCTGGGCGGGGGCAGCCTGTTCGCCGCGAGCCCGGCACCGCTGCGCGCCGAACTCGCGCGGTTGGCCGAGGTGAACGGGGTGGACATGGGGGCGGTCGCGGTGGCGTGGCTGATGCGGCATCCGGCGCGGATCATGCCGGTTTTGGGCACCAACGACCTTGGCCGGATCGCCCGGATCGCGGATGCCGCGCGGGTGGCCCTTGACCGGCAGGACTGGTTCGCGCTTTACAGCCATGCTCTGGGCCGCGAAGTGCCCTGACCATCACAGGACCGCACCATGACCATGCCGTTTGCCCCCGATGCCGATCACCGCGCGTTCCGTTCTGCCTTGGGGCGCTTTGCGACCGGGGTCACGTTGGTGACGGTGGACACCGCAGACGGCCCGGTCGGCTTCGCGGCCAACAGCTTTTCCAGCGTCTCGATGGACCCGCCGCTGGTGCTGTGGTCGCCCGCAAAATCGTCCAGCCGTTTTCACCACTTTGCCGAGGCGCCGCATTACGCGATTCATGTGCTGAGCGCCGATCAGGCCGCGTGGTTGCCCCGCTTTGCCCGTGGGGGCGAAGGCTTTGCGGGCCTGACTTGCGAACGGAACCCCGAAGGCGTGCCGGTACTGCCCGGCGCGCTGGCGCGGTTCGATTGTGCCCGCCACGCGGGGCACGACGGCGGCGACCACCTGATCATCGTGGGCCGCGTGCTGCGCGCCACGATGGAGGAAGGCGCGCCGCTGGTATTCAGCCAAGGGCGGTATGGCGGGTTCGCGGGCTGACCGGGGCGCCGGTCTGACCCGCTTTCGCCTGCGCGCGCCGCAAGCTATGCTTGGGCCAACGACCGGCAAAAACCGGCAATGGGTCAGCGTACGAGGGGCAGCATGGCGGGCAAGGCCAAGGGCAGGCAAGCGTTCAATCTGGTGATCGTCGCGCAGGCGGGGCGGTTGGGCTATGAGGCGCTGATATTGGCCGCCTCGTTGCGCGCCCATGCGCCCGACCAATGCGTCCGTTTCTTCATCGCTGAACCCCTGCCCGGCTGGCGCTGGCCCGATGGCGACCCGCGCCTGCCGCCCGGCCCGTTGCGCGACGCGCTGCAAGAGATGGGGGCGCGTTTTGTCGGCTTTGAAAGCCGGTTCTTCGGCGCGGGCTATCCGCACGGCAACAAGATCGAATGCCTGTCCGCCCTGCCCGAAGGCGAACCGTTCCTGTTTCTTGACACCGACACGCTGGTGACCGGCCCGCTGGATCAGGTGGCGTTCAACTTTGCCCGCCCCTCGGCTTCGGTCCGGGTCGAGGATACTTGGCCCGAAGTGCAGCCCTATGCCGGGTACACCGCAATCTGGAAATCACTTTATGACAGGTTCGGGCTGGATTTCGACGCAACCCTCGATCGGGCCTGGCCCGATGACTACTGGCGGCGGTATCTGTATTTCAACGCAGGCTGGTTCTTTGGCGCCTGCCCGGTCCGCTTTGGGAAACGCTTTGCCGATTATGCCGTGGCTGTCCGCAATGATCCCGGCGACATGCTGGCGGCACAAAGCCTGAACCCGTGGCTGGATCAGGTGGTGCTACCCTTGGTGATTGCCTCCTTTGGCGGCGGGCGCCCCGGTCCGGCATTGGCCGGGCTGGATGGCGACATCACCTGCCATTGGCGCCGGTTGCCGCTGCTTTATGCCCGCGAATCCGACCGGGTGGTGGAAGTGCTGGAGGAGGTGACCGCGCCGAAGGACATCAAGGCCCTGCTCAAGGACTGGGAACCGGCCAAAAAGCTGATCTATCAGGGCAAGGGCCGTCAAAAGGTGCGCCCGCTGTTTGACCGCGCCGACCTGCCGCACCGTGAACATGTGCTGCGCAACACCATTCGGCGCGAAGGATGGTGGCTGGTCTGACGCGACAGCAACGGCCCGCCGGTGCCGCCTTGTGCGGCGGGCCGGGTGCCCCCGCCTGTGCGGCACCCGGCCTTGCGATCAGACGGCCTCGATCCGGATTGCCACCGGGTCACCGACCACCACGCCGGTTTCCGGCATCCGCGACAGCGCATGGTCCAGCGCGTCGCGGGTGCAGCGGTGCGTGACGATCAGAACCGGCGCCGACCCTTCGTCATGCGCGCGCTGGCGCATCCGGTCGATGGACACGCCCGCCTCGCCCAGCACTGTCGCAACCTTGGCCAGCGCGCCGGGTTTGTCCTGCAGGCGCATGCGCAGGTAGAAGGGCGCCGGCGCCGCCACCGTCGCCGCCACAGCGTCCGACAGCAGCGCCGCCGGTTGGCCGAAAACAGGAATGCGGATGCCGCGCGCAAGGTCGATCACATCGCCCATCACCGCGCTGGCCGTCGGCCCCTCGCCTGCACCTGCACCGCGCAGCACGATCTGGCCCACCGCCTCGCCTTCGATCACCACCATGTTGGTGCCGCCCTGCAACTGCCCCAGCGGGCTGTCCGACGGCACAAGGCACGGCGACATCCGCTGTTCAAGGCCCCGCCCGGTCATCTGCGCAACCCCCAGCAGCTTGATGCGATACCCCATGTCGGCCGCGCTGCGGATATCCTCAATGGCGATGCGGCCGATGCCTTCCAGTTCCACCGCGTCAAAGCTGACCTTGGTGCCAAAGGCGATGGCTGCCAGCAGCGACAGCTTGTGCCCGGCGTCGATGCCGCCCACGTCAAGGTTGGGGTCGGCCTCGAGATACCCCAGCTTGCGGGCTTCCTCGAATACCGCGTCATAGGGCAGGCCCGCAGATTCCATCCGGGTCAGGATGTAATTGCAGGTGCCGTTCATCACGCCCATCACCCGGCGGATGCGGTTGGCCGCCAACCCTTCGGTCAACACCTTGATGACCGGGATACCTCCGGCGACTGCCGCCTCGAACCGGATGCTGCGCCCACCCGCCTCGGCCGCCAGCGCCAGCGCCTGCCCGTGATGCGCCAGCAACGCCTTGTTCGCGGTCACGACATCCTTGCCTGCAGCGATGGCCGCTTCGGTTGCGGCCTTGGCCGGGCCGGCATCGCCGCCCATCAGTTCCACGAACACATCCACGTCGTCGCGCCGGGCCAGCGTCACGGGGTCGTCTTCCCACGCATAGGGTGACAGATCGACATCACGGGCTTTCTTGCGGTCGCGGGCGCTGACCCCCGTCACCTCCACCGCCCGCCCCGCCCGTGCCGCGATCAGCGCGGCTTCGGTCTGGATCAGGCGGATGACCCCCGTTCCGACGGTTCCGAGACCGGCAATGCCAAGGCGCAGGGGGGCAGACATGAGAAGCTCCGTAATCAGTTTCCCCACGGGCTTTAGCCGCTGGCGCGCCGCTTCGCAATGCACCGGCACGCGGACGGCGCGCCCGATGCGCACGGTTTCGCACGGTGGCTGCATCGCCCTTTGACTCTGAGGCCCTCGCCCCGCAAACTACCGGCCATATCACAACAGGAGGTTTCCCATGACTGGCCGTTTTCTCGCTTCGGCAGCCGCGCTTGCGCTGATGGCTGGCACCGCGCAGGCGGACTTTGTGCTTCACGTGCTGCATACCAACGACATGCACAGCCGGATCGAACAGATAAACGCCTTCGATTCCACCTGCGGCGGCAAGGATGTGGAGGAAAACAAGTGCTTTGGCGGGGTGGCGCGGGTTTATACCAAGATCAACGAATTGCGCGACAGCCTGAAAGCGGCGGGCCAGAATGTGATCGTGGTGGATGCGGGTGACCAGTATCAGGGGTCGCTGTTCTACACCACCTACAAGGGCGATGCGGAGATAGAGTTCATGAATGCCATCGGGTATGACCTGATGGCGCTGGGCAACCACGAATTCGACGACGGCCCCGAAGGGGCCGCGAAACTTGCGGCGCTGAACTTTCCGGTGATTTCCGGCAACCTTGATCTGTCGCGCTCGGATTTGCTGAAAGACAAGGTCGGTCGGACCCATGTGCTCGAGGTGGGCGGCGAAAAGATCGGCTTTGTCTCGGCGCTGGCCACCGACACCGTCGATACCGCAAGCCCCGGCCCCGACGTGCTGTTTCAGGACGAAATCGAAAGCCTGAAGGCCCAGGTCGCCGATCTGGAGGCGCAGGGCGTGACCAAGATCATCGCGCTGACCCATGTCGGCTATGTCAAGGATCAGGAAATCGCCGCAGCCGTGCCCGGCCTTGACGCGGTGATCGGGGGGCATTCGCACACCTATCTGTCGGCCAGCAACCCCAAGCGCCAGGGCGCCTATCCGACCTGGGTCGAGGCCGGCAACACCTCGGTTCCGGTGGTGCAGGCCTATGCCTATTCGAAATACATCGGGCACCTGCAACTGACCTTCGGGGACGACGGCGCCCTGAAGTTCGCCGGTGGCGATACCATCCTTCTGGACGCGTCGGTGGCGCAGGACCCCACCATCGAGGCGCGGGTCAAGGAACTGGCGGGGCCGATCGAGGAATTGAAGGCCCGCGTGGTGGCCGAAGCGACCGCCGACATCGACGGCAGCCGCGAAACCTGCCGTCAGATCGAATGCGCGATGGGCAACCTTGTGGCCGAAGCGATGCTGGACCGCGTGAAGGATCAGGGCGTCACCATCGCCATCCAGAATGGCGGCGGCTTGCGCGCCAGCATTCAGGGCGGTCAGGTAACCATGGGCGGCGTTCTGGCGGTGCTGCCGTTCCAAAACACGCTTGCGACCTTCCAGGCCAAGGGTTCAACCATCGTCAAGGCGCTGGAAAACGGCGCAAGTCAGGTGGCCGACGGCGCCGGGCGGTTCGCGCAGGTGGCAGGGCTGAAATACACCTTCGACCCGGCGCTGGACCCCGGCAAGCGGGTGTCCGACGTGATGGTCAAGTCCGGTGATGGCTGGGCCCCCATCGACCCCGAGGCGGTGTACGGCGTTGTCACCAACAACTATGTCCGCCAGGGCGGCGACGGGTTCCGCATGTTCGGATCCGAAGCCATGAACGCCTATGACTACGGCCCCGATCTGGCCGATGTCGTGGCCGATTACATGGCCAAGGTCGGGCCCTACACCCCGGCTCTGGACGGTCGCATCACCCGCAAGTGACCTGACCCAATTCGCAAGGGCCGGGGGCATGTGCCTCCGGCCCTTTGCATGCGCCAAACGTCAGCGCGCGCCAGCCTCGGCGATGCGCTGGAGCTTCACCGGCTCGGACCGGCCCAGCCGCAGGAAATGCGCCATGAAGGGTTGCGCGGCGTCCTCGTCGCGTACTGCCGCGTACAGCCGCTTGACCGGGCGCCCGGCCAGTGGGCGGGTGACATAGTCGGCATGACCCCGCACCTCGCGGAGCACCCAGTCAGGAAGCACCGCCACGCCACGATCCGAAGCCACCAGCATCAGGATGACCGCCGTCAGTTCCACCTGTCGCACGCCGCGCGGTTCGACCTTGGCGGGGCCCAGAAGTTCGGTGAACACGTCCAGTCGCGTGCGGTCCACCGGATAGGTGATCAGCAACTGGTCGCGCAGATCCTCGGGTTCAATCTGGGTCTTGTCGGCCAACGGGTTGGCGGCTGCAGCAACCAGCAGAGGCTCGTAGTCGAACAGCGGGTGAAACGTGATGCCCGGCAGAGCTTCGGGATCGGAGGATATGACGACATCCACCTCCTCGCGCCCCAGCGCGGGCAGCGCGTTGAAGGCCAGCCCCGGTCGGATGTCCACATCCACCTCGGGCCAGGACCGGCGAAACGCTGACAACGTGGGCAATAACCAGTCGAAACAGGCGTGGCATTCGATGGCAATGTGCAGCCGCCCTGTCTTGCCCGACCGCAGGGCGCGGAATTCCTCTTCCAGGGCTTCGATTTCCGGCAGGATGCGGTCGGCCAGCCGCAACATCCGGTGCCCTGCCGCCGACAGCCGCATCGGCTTGGCGCGGCGCACGAACAATTCCACCCCTGCCTGATCCTCGATGCCCTTGACCTGATGCGACAGAGCCGACTGGGTGATGTTCAACACCTCGGCGGCACGGGCAAGGCCGCCTTGGCGGTGGATTTCGCGGATGGTCTTGAGATGCCGCAGTTCGATGTGCATCATGCGCCTCAGCTCATGTTTAACTTGAAGATTATGAATTTGTCGCAGGTCCGCCCGTCTGGCACAAGAGGGTCAGAAAAAGGAGCCTGTCATGCCCGCACCCCGGATCTCGTTCGAGTTCTTCCCGCCCCGCACGCTGGAAGCGTCGTTCAAGCTGTGGGAAACCGCGCAGATGCTGGCCCCGCTGCG
>JAUXPG010000359.1 GCA_030683915.1 Gemmobacter sp. | reverse complement strand
TGGCGCGGTTGACGGGGCTCGAACCCGCGACCCCCGGCGTGACAGGCCGGTACTCTAACCAACTGAGCTACAACCGCGCGCTTGAGCGGTGAACTATCGGAACCGCCGCGGGGCGTCAAGCGCAAAGCGGCACGAAAACCGCCCTGCCCGCCCCCTATCGGAACAGCACCAGCGCCCCCGGTGCCCAGGCCACCCGCGTGCGCGTGCCACGGTCCAGCACCGGGCGGCCGAACACGTTGCGCATCGACAGCCGCACCGGCGCGGCCACGCCATCCAGCTTGACATCGTAATAGGTCATGTCGCCGTAATAGACGACCTCCTCCACGATGCCGGGGCTTTCGCGGTCGGCCGCCTGCTGGCCTTCGTAAAGGATGGTCAGCGTTTCGGGCCGGAACCCGACCGCCACATCGCCGGTGGGCCGGCCTGGCGCCTGCCGCGCGGTCAGCGCCGCACGGCCCAGCCCCGCCACCTCCACCTCGAATCCGTCGGGCGTTTCCGACAGCACCTGCGCCGGCAGGAAGTTCATCGTGCCGATGAAATCCGCGACCTGCCGCGATTTGGGCAGACGGTAGAGCGTTTCAGGGTCGTCCAGTTGCGCGATCTGGCCTTCGAACATCACCGCGATGCGGTCCGACATGACCAGCGCCTCCTCCTGATCATGCGTGACCAGAATGAAGGTGATGCCGACCTGCCGTTGCAGGCGGATCAGTTCCACCTGCATCTGTTCGCGCATCTTCTTGTCCAGCGCGCTCAGCGGCTCGTCCAGCAACAGCACCTTGGGCTTGAGGATCAGCGCCCGCGCCAAGGCCACCCGCTGCCGCTGGCCACCCGACAGCGCATGGGCCGCGCGCTTGCCGTACCCCTTCAGCCCCACCATCTCGAGGTGCTCCTGCACCGCACGGGCCTTGTCCGCAGCGCTGCGCGGATCGCGGCGCAGGCCAAAGCCCACGTTTTCCTCGACCGTCAGATGCGGAAAGATGGCATAGGACTGGAACACCATGTTGGTCGGGCGCACGTTGGCGGGCACGCCGTCCATATCCTTGCCGTCGATCTTCAGCACGCCTGACGACGGGTCCTCGAACCCCGCGATCGTCCGCAGCAGGGTGGTCTTGCCGCAGCCCGACGGGCCGAGCAGCGAAAAGAACTCGCCCTCCCCGATGGTCGTCGTGATCCCGCGCAAGGCGTGATAGTCGCCATAGTATTTCTGGACGTTCTCAAGCTCGATGATCGGCCTTTTCACAGGAAGCCTCCGGTATCCTTGCCGCCCGATTTCGCGATGCCGCGCCGGCGGAAGTATTCTGCAATGGCTAGAAGCATGATCGACAACAGCACCAGAATCGTCCCCAGCGCCATGATGGCGGGCACTGCCTGCGGGAACCGGAACTGCGAGAAGATATAGACCGGCAACGTTGGTTCGGTCCCGGCCAGGAAGAAGGCTATGATGAATTCGTCCAGCGAAATGGTGAACGAAATCAAAAGCGACGACACGATGCCCGGCGCGACCAGCGGCAGGATGATCAGCCGGAAGGTGGACAGCCGCGATTCGCCAAGGTCATAGGCCGCCTCCTCCAGCGACCTGTCGAGCGACTGGAACGCCGAATTGAGGATGGCGATGGCATAGGGCGTGCAGATCAGCACATGCCCCAGGATCACCGTCCAGATGCCCAGCGACACCCCCAACCCCAGCAGCACCCCCAGCAAGGACACCGCCACGATGATTTCGGGCAGCACCAGCGGCAGCATGATCAACCCGATGATCCCGCCCTTGCCCGGAAAGGTGTAGCGCGTGGCGGCGCGGGCCGCGAACACGCCAAGGCAGGTCGCCAGCACCGCCGACGACACCGCGATGATCAGCGAGTTCTTCACAGCCAGCGCCAGCGTCGCATTGCCAAACATCTGCGAGAACCACTTGGTCGTGAATCCCTGCAGCGGAAAGGCGATGATGGTGCCGTCATTGAAGGCAAAGATCGGCAGCAGAAGGATCGGGGCATAAAGAAAGACCAGATACCCCAGGGCGTACATTTTGAACCAGCGCGCTGCGGTCATTTGCGCCCCCGCAAGAACCGGCGGTTGAGAAACAGGAACAGCAGGCTGATCGCCGTCACCATCACCATGGCCGACACCGCGATGGCCGACCCTGCCGGGTAGTTGTCCAGCCGCAGATATTGCAGATGGATGATATTGGCCACCATCCGACCCTCCGGCCCGCCCACCAGTTGCGGGGTCACATAATCGCCGATGGTGGGGATGAACACGATCAGCACCGCCGCCACCACCCCCGACATCGACAGCGGCAGCGTCACGCGCCAGAACGTCATCAGATCGGATTCGCCAAGGTCGCGGCCCGCCTCCAGCAGACTGCGGTCAATCTTTTCCAGCGCGACAAAGATCGGCAGGATCGCAAACGGCGCATAGGCATGCGCCAGCGTGATCACCACCGCGTTGACGTTGTAGAGGATGAAGGTCAGCGGCTCGTCAATGAGGCCAAGCCCCAGCAGGCCCGAATTCAGCACCCCGTTGTAGCCAAGGATCACCTTCCACAAAAACACCCGGATCAGATAGCTGGTCCAGAACGGGATGGTGATCAGGAACAACCACAGGCTCTTGCGGTCGGGGCGCACGTGGAAGCTGACGAAATAGGCCACCGGAAACGCCAGCAGCACGGTGATGGCCGTCACCATCATCGACACGCCCAGCGACCGCAGCATCACGGTGCGCACCAGCGGATCGGACCAGGCGTCGCGGTAGTTCTGGAAGGTGAACTCCCACAGGATGGTCAGGTAGCCATCGGTCAGGAAGGAATAGAGAAACAACAACCCCAGCGGTGCCGCCAGCAGCAGCACCGCAAAAATCGCCGGCGGACTGACAAGCACCAGCCCGTTCGCCGCCTCGGACCGGCCAAGCCGGTGCAGCCTGTTCGCCATCACGCCCCCTGTCGGACCCTTTTTGGTGGGCCAACCTCGCACAGGGCACTTGCGTTGAAAAGGGGGCGTGACCCGTCAGTTGATGACCTGTTCAACCGCGATCGCACGTGCCCGCAGTTCGGCCAATAACGCCGCAAAAACACGCGGTTGACCAATGGCATGTGTCAGCGCGGCGGCCAGCGCATCCTCATCGGGGGACTCGGCGGTCAGGCGCAGCACGGTGCGCGCGTGCTGACCGGCGTCATAGACGATTTCGGTCTGTCCGCGCGGCCCTTTGCGCAGACCCAGAAAATCGGGGCGCCCGCTGGCGCCATGGAACGAACGGGGCATTGCCATCTGTTGTGGCCCTTTATTGACTGCTCTGCCCCGAACATGACAGGCCGCCCCACCCGGTCAAGCGTTCTGTTGCCAAAAACCGTTTCAGTGCCAAAGCTTGCGCGCCATTGTTGCAGTAGCGACTCAGTCGCGCACACGCACTCCGGGATCACCCAGCGCACCTGCAACCCAAAGCTGAAATCGCAAAATGCAAAAAGGCCCGCCACAACCGGGCGGGCCTTTCGCAAAGTGCAAAAAACGATCAGCGCTTGGAGAACTGGAACGACCGGCGGGCCTTGGCCTTGCCGTACTTCTTGCGTTCCACCACGCGGCTGTCGCGGGTCAGGAAGCCGGCGGCCTTGAGCGCACCGCGCAGCGAGGGTTCATAGATCTGCAGCGCCTTGGAGATGCCATGCTTCACGGCACCGGCCTGCCCCGACAGCCCGCCGCCCTTGACGGTGGCGACCACGTCGAACTGGCCTTCGACATTGGCAATCTGGAACGGCTGCTTCAGGATCATCTGCAGCACGGGACGCGCGAAGTAGGCGTTGATGTCCTTGCCGTTGACCGTGACCTTGCCCTTGCCGGGCTTCACCCAGACGCGGGCGACCGCATCCTTGCGCTTGCCCGTGGCGTAGGACCGGCCAAGGCTGTCGCGAACGGGTTCGCGCGGGGCCACTTCCGGTGCGGCGGCCGAGGTGCCGACAACGGCGGCCTTCAGGTCGTCGAGCGATTTGATGTCCGACATGATCAGGCGCTCCGGGTGTTCTTCGGGTTCAAGACTTTGACGTCCAGCACTTCGGGCTGCTGGGCCTCGTGCGGATGCTCGGCACCGGCATAGACGCGCAGGTTGGTCATCTGCTGGCGCCCAAGGCGGTTGCGGCTGATCATGCGTTCGACCGCCTTGATCACCACGCGCTCGGGATGCGCGCCTTCCAGCACCTGCCGCGCGGTGCGCTGCTTGATGCCGCCCGGATAGCCGGTGTGCCAGTAATAGATCTTGTCGTCACGCTTGGTGCCGGTCATCTGGATCTTGTCGGCATTGATGACGATCACGTTGTCACCCATGTCCATATGGGGCGTGAAGGTCGGCTTGTGCTTGCCACGCAGGATTTTCGCGACAATCGTGGCGAGGCGGCCCAGAACAACGCCTTCGGCGTCGATCAGGATCCACTTCTTCTCGATGTCCGCAGGCGTTGCGGTGAAGGTTTTCATGGTCAGACCTGTTTTTGCATCGAAGGCATGGGGCCCCCGGTGGGAACGGATGCGCCCGTATGACGCAAGCCTCGCATCGCGTCAAGCACATGCACAGCAATTCTATTGTTCAAAATCAATAGCTTACATCAATAGGTATCATTATACCACATCAGACCGCAGAATCCGGCGCCTCAGCGCCCCACCGCAGCCTGCCACATCGGCCCCTGCGCCACCGTGGCGGCAACCGTCTCGGGCACCCCGCGGGTGATCATGCGCCGATAAATCCGCGCGCCCTGCACCCCCGAGGCGGCAACGGCCGGCGGAAGCGGGGCGGCATTCGCCGCGCGCAAGGCCGCCGACTGGGCGGCCAGCGACATGCCGTCGCGCAATCCCTCGTGCCCCGGACAGCCCACCAGAATGTCAGGCGGCGCCGACCCGAGCCGCGCCCGCGTCGCGGCATGCGCGGCCTCCAGCACCTTGCACTCCGCAAGGATCTGCCCCGCCCGGTCCTCGCGCACGGTCACGCGGCCGGGCACCACCACCGGCACCGCACACCCCGCAAGCATCAGCACTAACAGCCCTGCCCGCATCACACCCTCCACTTGCCCTTTGGCCTTGCATGCCCCTATATCGCCCCATGCTCAAGACCCGCATCATCCCCTGTCTCGATGTCGCCGATGGCCGCGTGGTCAAGGGCGTCAACTTCGTCAACCTGATCGACGCGGGCGACCCCGTCGAGGCTGCGCGCGCCTATGATGCCGCTGGCGCGGACGAGCTGTGCTTTCTCGACATCCACGCCACCCACGAAAACCGCGGCACGATGTTCGATCTGGTCACACGCACCGCCGAACAGTGCTTCATGCCGTTGACGGTGGGCGGTGGCGTGCGCACGCCCGACGACGTGCGCGCCCTGCTGCTGGCAGGCGCCGACAAGGTGTCATTCAACTCGGCCGCCGTCGCCAACCCCGATGTGGTGGCCGAAGCTGCCGACCGCTTCGGCTCGCAGTGCATCGTCGTCGCCATCGACGCCAAGACCGTGGCGCCGGGCCGCTGGGAAATCTTCACCCACGGCGGGCGCAAGCCCACCGGCATTGACGCGGTGGAATTTGCCCGCACCGTCGCCGCGAAGGGCGCAGGCGAAATCCTGCTCACCAGCATGGACCGCGACGGCACCAAGGGCGGGTACAACCTGCCGCTGACGCGCGCCATCGCCGATGCGGTGCCCGTGCCGGTGATTGCAAGCGGCGGGGTCGGCACGCTGGATCACCTTGTCGAAGGCGTGCGCGACGGGCATGCCAGCGCGGTCCTGGCCGCAAGCATCTTCCACTTCGGCACCTATACGATCGGTCAGGCCAAGGCCCACATGGCCGCCGCCGGCATTCCGGTGCGCCTGACATGACCGACGTGCTGCGCAGCCTTGCCGCCACCATCGCCGCCCGCAAGGACGCCGACCCCGACAGCAGCTGGACCGCCAAGCTGTTGGCAAAAGGGCCCGAGAAATGCGCCGAGAAGTTCGGCGAAGAAGCGGTCGAGGCGATCATCGAGGCGGTCAAGGGCGACCGTAACAAGCTGGCCGCCGAAGCCGCCGACGTGCTTTATCACTTGCTCGTCATGCTGGCCGCGCGCGACGTGACGCTGGATCAGGTGTTGGCGGTGCTGGCGGCGCGCCAAGGCACATCGGGCCTTGCCGAAAAGGCCGCGCGTCCGGGCCCCTGACCGCCCGCCTTCAGTCCGCAAACTGGCCGCGACACAAGTCGGCATAAAGCCCGCCGCGCGCCAGAAGCTCGGCGTGCCTGCCCTGATCGACCACGCGGCCCGCATCCAGCACCACGATGGAGTCGGCGCCCTGCACCGTCGCCAGCCGATGCGCGATGACCAGCGTGGTGCGCCCCTCTGCCAGCCGGTCCAGCGCCTGCGCCACCAGCCGTTCCGACGCGGCGTCGAGCGCGCTTGTCGCCTCATCCAGCAACAGCACCGGCGCGTCGCGCAAGACCGCGCGGGCAATGGCAATGCGCTGGCGCTGCCCGCCCGACAAGGCCGACCCGCGCGGACCCGCACGGGTCTCGAGCCCAAGCGGCAACCTGTCGATGAATTCCGCCGCATTCGCCGCCTCGAGCGCTGCGCGCAACGCCGCATCGGACACATCGGTGCGCCCCATCAACAGATTGTCGCGCAGGGTTTCATCGAACAGCCACGCGTCCTGACTGACCACGGCGATCTGGCCGCGCAAGGCGGCAGGGTCCAGCGCCGTCACCGGCACCCCGCCAAGGCTGACCACCCCCGACGACGGATCGACAAGCCGGGTCAACAGATGGAACAGCGTCGATTTCCCCGCCCCCGACGGGCCCACGATGGCGGTGCGCTGCCCCGCCGCCGCCGTGAAGCTGACACCGCGCAACACCTCGGCCGCGCCATAGGCCAGATGCACGGCGTCAAACCGCACCGCACTGTCCTGCGGCACCGCCGTTGGCCGCGCGGGGGCCACCACCGTCGGGCGCAGGTCGAGAAACGCATAGATCCGCTCCAACGACGCTGCCGCCACCTGCCAGGTGCCCGCCAGTGCCCCAAGCCGCCGCAACGGCTGGAACGCAAGGCTCATGGCGGTGAAGAACGACATGAACTCACCCAGACTGCGCTGGCCCGAAATGATCTGCTCGCCTGCCAGCAGCAGCACCAGAAAGAACCCGAGCCCGGTGACAAGGTCGATCAGCGCCGGGATGAACGACTGACCAAAGGCCATGCGGACCTGCCCCTTGACCAACCCCTGCACAATGGCGTCGAACCGCCCGGCCTGCCATGCCTCCATGCGGTTGAGCTTGACCGTGGCGATGCCGTGGAACACCTCGTCCAGCCGGGTCGCGCGTTCGCCCGACCCTTCGCGCACCGCACGGGTCTTGCGCCGGACATAGCGCTGCACCACGACCGTGGGCAGGATCAGCAAGGGCGCGCCCAGCAACGCCGCCAGCGTCCAGACCGGGTCAATGGCGATGGCCACGCCAAAGAGCGCGACCAGCGCGATGACGTCCCGCCCGACCCCCATGACCATCACCTGCCACACGCCCTGCACCGCCAGCGTGTCGCCCTGCACCCGCTCGATCAGCGCGCCGGGCGGGTTGTCGTGATAAAACCGCATGTCCAGCACCAGCAACCGCGCCAGCAGATCAACCTGCATCTGGCTGGACGACCGCAAGGAGACCTCGGTCATCAGCGTCTTTGACACCACCGACGTGACCGCGCGCAGCGCGAACAACCCGAAGATGGCGCCGCCCACCCACCAGATCGCCGCCGCATCCCCGGCGACGAAAACGCGATCAAACAGCGGCTCCAGCATCCAGCTCAGCGCGGCCAGCGTGGACCCGTCGATCAGCAGGAACACAAAGGCCAGCGCCATGCGCCAGCGATGCGCGCGCAGGTAATCCGACCAAAGCCGCATGAACAGGCCGGTCCGGG
>JAUXPG010000120.1 GCA_030683915.1 Gemmobacter sp. | reverse complement strand
CTTGGCCTGACCTACCTGTTCATCAGCCATGACCTTGGCGTGATCCGGTATGTCTGCGACCGCGTGGCGCTGATCTGGCGCGGGCGCATCGTGGAACAGGGCGAAACGCAGGCCGTGTTCGATGCCCCGTCCAGCGACTATGCCCGCACGCTGATCGCCGCCATGCCCGAAGTGGCCTTTGACTGAGGACTGCCCATGCCCGCCTTGCCCGAAATCGAAGCCTTTGCCGACGACCTGACCGCCATCCGCCGCGATTTCCACATGCACCCGGAAATCGGCTTTCAGGAACACCGGACCAGCGGCATCGTGGCGCAGCTGCTGGAAGGCTGGGGCGTTAGCGTGACGCGTGGCATCGGCGGCACCGGGGTGGTCGGCGTGCTGGAAGGCGCGCGGCCGGGGCGCACCATCGGATTGCGCGCCGACATGGATGCGCTGCCGATGGACGAACAGACGAACCTGCCCTTCGCCTCGCGCAATCCGGGCGTGTTTCATGGCTGCGGCCATGACGGACACACCACCATGCTGCTGGGCGCCGCGCGGTATCTGGCCGCCACCCGCGATTTTGCGGGCCGCGCTGTGTTCATCTTCCAGCCTGCAGAGGAGGGTCTGGGCGGTGCGCGCGCCATGTTGGCCGACGGACTGTTCGACCGCTTCCCCTGCGACGAGCTTTATGGCCTGCACAATTCGCCCTACCACCCCCATTCCCGCGTTACGGTGCGGCCCGGTCTGGCGCAGGCGGGCGCGGGGTTTTTTGACATCACCATTGACGGACAGGGCGCGCACGGCGCCTATCCGCACATGGGCCGTGACCCCATCACCATCGGGGCCGGGCTGGTCAAGGAACTGCAAGAAATCGTTGCCCGCAACACCGATCCCACCCATGCGGCCGTGCTGTCGGTGACCGAATTCCATGCCGGATCGGCCTACAACGTCATTCCCGGACAGGCGGTGCTGCGGGGCACCTTCCGCTATATGGACGATGCCGATGGTGCCATGATCGCCGCGCGGATGCGGCGGATCTGTGACGGGCTGGCGCACGCGCACGAAGTGGCCATCAAGGCCGACATCCGCACTGTTTTCGGTGTTCTGACAAACGACCCGGCACGGGTAGACAGCCTGATCGACGTGGCGCGCGGGGTGGTGGGTGATCTGGCGGCTGCCGACGCGCCGCTGACCATGGGGTCCGAAGACATGGCCGACCTGCTGGCGGTTGTGCCGGGGTGTTTCTTCAACCTCGGGCATCATGGCACGGTGCCACTGCACAACCCCGGTTATATCTTTGACGACAGCATCCTGCCGGTCGGCGCCAGCATCCTATCGCGTCTGGTCGAAGTGCGCGGCGCGGCGGCGGGGTGAAGCCGGCGCGCGCCTACCCCTCAAGGCTTAGGTTTTCCCGGCGGCGCAGCAAGTTGTGGATGTCTGTCGCCGCAATCTCGCCTTGCGCCATGGCCACGGCAATCTGGTTCAGGCCCGTCACGATGTCGCCCGCCGCATAAACGGCGGGAACCGAGGTGCGCTGATGGTCGCGCGTCACGATGCGCCCGTCATCGGCCAGTGTGACGCCAAGTGACCGGGCCAGTTCGGCGCGGGGAGTGTTGCCCAGACCGGAGTAGACCGCCGCAAACCGCAGCGTGCTGCCGTCGGACAAGGAAACATCCACCGCCGTGCCGCGAAATGCCATGTTTCGCAGCCCCGCAGCGACCACCCGGATACCGGCGTCGTCCAGCCGCCTTTGCGCGTCGGGCGGCACATCCAGCGGCCCGCCAAGGGTCAGAAGCACCAGATCAGCGGTGTAGTGCCGCAAGAACAGGGCCTCACCGACCGCGACCTTGCCGGTGCCGATCACCGCAACCGGCTGGTCGATCAGTTCATAGGCGTCACACACGGGGCACTGGCGGATCAGCCCTTCGCGCACGCGGCGCAGCGGATCGTCCACCGGCGGGACATGATCGCGCACGCCAGTCGCCAGAATCAGGTTTTCAGCGGTCAGACGGTGCTCCCCCGCCTCGACCGTGATGCCGCCCGGCGTGCGGGTGGCCGCTGTGGCCTTGGCCGAAATCGTCTCGACCCCGAAGCGTTCGGCCTGTTGCCGCATCTGCGCCAGCAGTTCGGGGCCACGAATGCCGTCGGGATAGCCGGGGTGGTTGTGCGACCGGGGGATCAGCGCCGCCCGACTGCGCCCGGCATCAAGCACGACGACACGACGACGGAACCGCGCCAGATAAATCGCGGCACTCAGCCCCGCCGGTCCGCCGCCGACGACGATGCAGTCCAGGTTGTCAGGCATCGCCATTCAAGGCCCCCAGTCCGGCGATGCCCGTCGCAAACGCACGACAGCGCGCTTCTGGCAGCAGGGGTCAACGGCGGCAGGCCGCGCTTGTTCCCTGACCGACGATCATACGCCGACGGGGTTGGCAACCGGGGTCAGGGCGATGCAGGCAGCGGTTCCTTGCCCGGTGGGGCGCAAGCCGGGCACCGCCGCGCGACATTCGGCGCGCGCCAGCGGGCAGCGCGGGTGAAAGGCGCAGCCGGGCGGCGGGTTGATGGGATTCGGAATCTCGCCTTCGACCTGCTTGCGGCGCCGGCCGGACAACGCAAGGTCGGGCACCGCATCCAGCAGCATGCGGGTATAGGGGTGCTGCGGCGTGCGGAACAGCGCCTTGGCCTGCGACACCTCGACCAGACGGCCCAGATAAAGCACGCCAATCCGCGTTGCCATGTGGCGCACCACCGACAGGTCGTGACTGATGAACAGGTAGGTCAGGCCGAATTCGTCCTGCAGATCGCGCATCAGATTCAGAATCTGCGCCTGCACACTGACGTCCAGCGCGCTGGTCGGTTC
>JAUXPG010000070.1 GCA_030683915.1 Gemmobacter sp. | reverse complement strand
CGCTGGCCGTGGTTTATGTGCATGGTTTCTCGGCCACCTCCGAGGAAATCCGCCCCGTGCCCGACAAGGTGGCGGCGGCGCTAGGGGCGAACCTGTATTTCACCCGGCTGGCCGGGCATGGGCGCGGGGGGCCGGCGATGGCGCAGGCCAGCGCGGCGGACTGGCTGGTTGACTTGGCCGAGGCGCTGGCGATCGGGGCGCGCATCGGGGATCGGGTGGTGGTGATGGCCACGTCAACCGGCGCGGCCGTGACGCTTGCGGGTCTGGGCACGCCGGATCTGCGCACCGCGATCCCGGCTGCGGACAAGGTGGCGGGTGTGGTGTTCGTGTCGCCCAATTTCCGCCTTGCGTCAGCGGTGAACGGCATGATCCTGGATCTGCCGGGGGCCGCGCGGTTCGTGCCGACGCTGATCGGCGCGGATCGGGAATGGGCCCCGCGCAACGAGGCGCATGGCCGCTACTGGACGACCCGATACCCCACCGGCGCGCTGTTCCCGATGGCGCATGTGATGCGGGCGGCGCGGGCCGTGGACCCCGGTTCGGTGAAGGTGCCGCTGCTGATCCTGAATTCGCCCGACGATGTGGTCGTCAGCTCTGCCACGGCCGAGGCTGTGGCGGCGCGGTGGGGGGGGCGGGTGGACCGCGAAAGCTGGGCCTGGCGCGAGGGGATGGACCCGGAGGCGCATGTCATCGCGGGTGACATCCGGTCGCCGGGCATGACGCAGGCCGCGGCGGACCGGATCATCGTCTGGGCCGAGGGGCTGTAGCCGCGCGCACGGTCACGAAAAAGGCGCGCCCCGGCGGGCGCGCCTTTTGGAATTTGGGGCCGACTCAGACCGCCTGCAGTTTGGCCGGTTGCTTCGGCGCGCCGGAATTTGCGTCGATGAAGTTCAGCACCAGCGGGCGGATGTTATTCCGCCAGCTTTTGCCGGCGAATATCCCATAATGGCCGGCGCCGGGTTCAAGGTGGCTGGCCTTCTTGCTGTCGGGCAAGCCGGTGCAGAGCTTGAGCGCCGCAACGCATTGACCGGGTGCCGAGATGTCATCGTTGGCGCCTTCCACCGTCTTGACGGCGACCGAGGTGATGGCACCGATGTCCACCCGCTTGCCCGCCACCACGAATTCGTTCAGGGCGATTTCGCGTTTCTTGAAGATACGCTCGACGGTCGACAGGTAGAACTCGGCGGTCATGTCCATGACGGCAAGGTATTCGTCATAGAACACGTTGTGGGCGTCGCGCTCGCTGTCCTGCCCCTTGGCCGAGGCGATGATCTTGTCCGAAAACGCCTGCGCGTGGCGGTCGGAGTTCATCGACATGAAGCCGGCAAGCTGCATCAGCCCCGGATAGACCAACCGCCCTGCCCCGGCGTATTTGAATCCGACGCGCTGGATGGCGAGATGTTCAAGCTGGCCCATGGTGACGCTGCGGCCGAAATCGGTGACTTCGGTGGCGGCGGCGTCGGGGTCGATGGGGCCGCCGATCAGCGTCAGGCTGCGCGGTTGGGCAGCGGGGTCTTCGGCGGCCAGATAGGCGGTAGCCGCCAGCGTCAGGGGTGCAGGCTGGCAAACCGCGATCACATGGGTGTCCGGGCCGAGGTGGCGCATGAAGTCTACAAGGTAGAGCGTGTAATCCTCGACGTCGAACTTGCCTGCAGACACCGGAATGTCGCGGGCATTGTGCCAGTCTGTGATATAGACCTCGCAATCGGGCAGCAGCGACGCGACGGTCGAGCGCAGCAGCGTGGCATAATGCCCCGACATCGGCGCCACGAGCATTACCTTGCGCGCCCGTTCCGGGCGATTCGCCACCTTGAAATGGACAAGGTCGCCAAAGGGCCGCTTGACCGCGACTTCCACGTTGACCAGATGGTCGCGCCCATCGTCGCCCACGACCGACCGGATGCCCCAGTCGGGCTTGATCACCATGCGCGCGAAACTGCGTTCAGTCACCCGCCCCCAGGCCGCCATGACCTTGAAAGCCGGATGCGGCACGAGGCCGAACACGGGGGAGGATGCAAATGCACGCGCGGTGGCACCCAGCCATTCGTTCGTGTTTCGGGTGGCTTCCATCAGATCGTAGGTGGCCATATACTTCATGTTGTCTCCTTGCCCCGGGAGGGGCCCCGGCATGATGTGTCGCTTTCCCCCCCAGTCAGGCGACACCATGCTGCACAAGCAAAATAGGGGGGAATACTTCACATGGCAATCGATGAATCTGGGCCTCAGCCACCCTCCGGACAGTTGCACGCGAACATCCAGAAGATAGAACAGCTTTCCCAACGATTGATTGCCGCCATGGCCCGGAAGCAGGCGCACGACCCTGCGCTGGACGCCCCCGACCCCAACATCTTCGTGCGCTCTTATGCCGCGTGGATGCAGGACGCGGTCAAGAACCCCGCCAAGGTGCTGGAGCAGCAGGTCGGTTGGTGGGGCAAGACGCTGAAGCATTACGCCGAAGCGCAATCGGTGCTGGTGCAGGGCAAATTGGCCGCGCCCGCCGATCCGGGGCCGAAAGACCGGCGGTTCTCCAACCCGCTGTGGGATACCCACCCCTATTTCAACTTCATCAAGCAGCAATACCTTCTGAACGCCGATGCCGTGCGCCAAAGCGTGGCAGCGCTGGACGGATTGGACCCGAACGACCGCAACCGGGTGGAATACTTCACACGACAGATCATCGACATGATGGCGCCGACCAATTTCTTTGGCACCAATCCCGACGCACTGGAACGCGCCATTGCCACCGAAGGCGAATCACTGGTCAAGGGCCTTGAAAACCTCATCCGCGACATTGAGGCGAATGACGGTGAGTTGCTGGTCACCCTGTCCGACCCTGCGGCGTTCAAGGTCGGGGTCAACATCGGCGCCACCCCCGGCGCAGTGGTGTTCCGCAACCGGATTCTCGAACTGATCCAGTTCACGCCAACGACAGACAAGGTCTACCGCACGCCGCTGCTGGTGTTTCCGCCGTGGATCAACAAGTTCTACATCATGGACCTGAAACCGCAGAACAGCCTGATCAAATGGATCGTCGATCAGGGGTTCACACTGTTCATCGTCAGCTGGAAGAACCCCGACGCGAGCTACGCCGACTTCGGCATGGATGACTATGTCAAGGAAGGTTACCTTGAGGCGCTGGACGCGGTGAAGGCGATCACCGGCGAAGACAAGGTCAACACCGTGGGCTATTGCATCGCGGGCACTACGCTGAGCCTGACGCTGGCGATGCTGGCCAAGCGGGGCGATGCCTCGATCAAGTCGGCGACCTTCTTCACCATGCTGTCGGATTTTTCCGACCAAGGCGAATTCGCGCCGTTCCTGACCGATGACTTCATCGGCGGAATCGAGCGCGAGGTGGCCGACAAGGGGTATCTGTCCAGCAAGATCATGTCGCGGACCTTCAGCTATCTTCGGTCGAACGACCTGATCTACCAGCCCGCCATCCGCAGCTACATGCTGGGCGAGGCGCCGCCCGCCTTTGACCTGCTGTATTGGAACGGCGACGGCACCAACCTGCCCGCCAAGATGGCGGTGGAATACCTGCGCGGCCTGTGCCAGCAGGACCGCTTTGCCCAAGGGTCCTTTGTCGTGGACGGCGAACCTGTCAGCCCCAAGGACATCAAGATCCCGATCTGCGCCGTGGGCTGCGAGACCGATCACATCGCGGCGTGGAAGGCCAGCTTCAACGGGCTGAGGCGCTACGGGTCGAAGGACAAGACCTTTATCATGTCCGAATCAGGCCATATCGCGGGCATCGTCAACCCGCCCGGCAAGGACAAGTATGGTCATTACACCAACGACGCGTCGATGACCGACCTCACCCCGGAGGAGTGGCAAAAATCTGCCACCTATACCAAGGGCTCGTGGTGGCCAAGATGGGGCGAATGGCTGGCCAAGCGGTCAGGCGCCAAAGTGGCGGCGCGCGTTCCGGGCACTGTGCCGGGTTTTCCGGTTTTGTGTGCGGCACCCGGTACTTACGTTCTTCGCCGCGAGGAGTGAGACCGGCCTCGCGCACCCAGTATCCTGCGCCGCAGCGTTCCCCGGATCTGCGGCGCGGCCTTGTATTCATGGCTTTGGGCTGACTTCACCGCAAAGATTATTCTGCGACGCAGCAATGTTGTGCTTGCAATGCTGCAGCGCAGCATATATCTAGGATGCAAGCGCAACGATGGCGCCAAAGTTAAGAACCCAGACCTAAGGATTGATGACATGGCCAAGACCAATGACTTCACCAAGATGATGCAGGACATGATGGCTTCGTTCCCGGTCGACACCGGCGCGATGCAGGAAGCCTTCAAGACCCAGGCCGCGCTGGCCGAGAAGATGTCGAAAGTGGCTCTGGAAGC
>JAUXPG010000422.1 GCA_030683915.1 Gemmobacter sp. | reverse complement strand
AGCGGCCTGAAGCCGGGGGCAGAGGCCATGGGGCCGCCGACGCGCTCCCCCATAAAGCCGGCGGCGGCGGACCCATGGCCGGGCTCGCAAATCGCGCAGCCTGAAAACGAATGACGGCGACAACTATCTTGACCAACACCGTCACAGAGTCGCTGATAACTATCAGAGAAACAATTCCATGCTTTGGAACAGCAACTCCTTGTTATAGACGCCTTCATAATAAATCGCGCGTCCTTCGCTGAAGTCGATCATCAGCCCCTTGTCGTATGACTTGATCATGTTGATCGACAGTCCAGCTTCGGCGACGCCCCTTGTGATCAGTTGCTTGTCCCACAAAACTTGGAAATCCTTGATGACCGTTACGCTGTTTGGAGCCTGTCCGCGGAAAGCGAACGTGTCCGCGCCGCGGCCACCGGTAAGTTCATCAGATCCAGAGCCGCCACAGATGTAGTCGTTTCCATCGCCGCCGTAGATCGTGTCATTGCCCTCGTTCCCATAAAGGCCATCATTGCCGGAGCCGCCGAACAGCAGATCATTGCCGGCCCAGCCGTACAGTAAATCCCTGTCTGCTCCGCCAAAGACGGTATCGTTTCCGGCGCCGCCGATCAGAGTGTCGTCACCTGCCTCGCCGAAAACCAAATCATTGCCGAACCCTGCATTTGCTTTGTCATTGCCGGCGCCAAGTGCCAGTATATCGTTGCCGCCAAGAGCAGAAACCTTGTCATTGCCAGCGCCACCGCGCCAGAATTCGCTTCCTTCACTCAACAGACGCTCTCCATCGGAGCGCAACGTGCCAGTAGTCTTGGCGAGAGCTGAAGCCGCCTTGGCCGTCTGTAGCGCTCCGTTGATTCCGGTGCTCAGATCGGAGGTCGCCGCGATCGGCAACGCCGTGAACGCATCGAACGAAAAGTCACCCACGCCGACGGCGGGCTTGTTGAAGAAGCTGCTGAACCAGCCATCGAATGCACTGCTGTTCTGAACGCTAGGGCCAAGATCGAAGCTGAGCAGCTTTCTCAGGCCAGCCAGGGTGATGATCGTCATCTTGAGAACCTCCATCATAGTTTGATACCTCGACGGTGGGCGAGGAGCTTTAAGAAAGGCTTATGGCCAGTTCTCCGTTTCGAAACAATTTAAGGTAGGTTGGGAGCATTCGCCAATTTATCGCCCTAATCTGATCACCTCAAAAAACGCACTTCCGTGCCGCACCGAGCATACAAAAAAGCTTTACGGAATATTAACTTAGACAGACTAAAGTGGCCTAGAAGCACCGTTCAGATGATCGGATGCACACCACAAAAGGAATTGCTATGCGCGAAGCTGCTGCCGATGTCGCTACGATCAGCAAGTCTGTCGAACTGTGGTCGCCGATCTACACGCCAATCTGGTTGCATGAAGTTGAGCACTTGGTGGAGGTTCGTCACGTCAAGAAAGCGGAGGCCTTGGGTCTCAGCGTGTTCTGTGAGTGTCTTGACGACCCGAGCGCCAAGATATCAAGATTGAATTTTTGGGCTATCTTCAACTTGTGCACCTTGGAGGATCTTGGTGAACCAACCGTGATCAGAATGATCAACGATGACACTCTTGCCCTTTGGGTGGACCAAATGGATGCGCTGTTAGACCACTACGGGTCAGGCCATCTTTCGCTGCAGACTGCTATGAGGCTAGCGCAACCTGCGTACTTCGATCCCATCATTGTGGATGAGGAGGACCGCGACGTACTCTGTGAGGTTTTCAAAAAAGCAAGTACCTACATGTCAAACTGCTTGTATGAGCGTGGTCTTGCGGCGCAGAGAAGAACCATGTGTTGATCGATTGTAATCACCCGGTAAGTCGGCCGTTGGCCAGCACGATCTCGACAGTCGCAGTCGCCACGGGGGCCAGTTCAGGAGGTGACGATGGGAGAGTGTCCGACCTTCTGTGTATCGGTGAACTGGTCCATGCTTCCTGAGAGGAGCACGGACGATGACGATATCAAACGAGTTGCTGGACGAGTGACACGATCTTTGGCGGCGCGGGCGACGACACGCTGACCGGCGGGGCCGGGGCTGATTTGATCGACGGCGGCGACGGCCATGACAGCATCGGCAGCTGGGGGTCCGACCCCGGCAATGACACGATGCTGGGCGGCGCCGGAAACGACACCATTTTCGGCGGGTTGGGCGATGATGTCATCTACGGCTATGACTTCGACACCCTCGTGTTTTCCGGCGGGGTGGCTGGCGTGGCTGTCACCTACACCGGGGCCGAGGCGGGCACCTACACCCACAACGGCGGCACCGGGGGCCGCAGGCCATGGCGATGCTGGACTGGCCCGCGCGCATCGCGGTCGCCGCCGCGATCGTGGCACAGGCGCGCGGCGGCTTCCCCGGCCCCGAAACGGCGGTCCTGCACCGCTACGGCCCAAGGGTGCATCGGCTGCTGGGCGGCCCCCTGCCGCGCCTGTTGTCGCCGCAGGACTTCGCCACCCTCGCGCAGGTGCCGTAGGGGCAGGTTTGCGCCGGGGGCTAGGCTGACCCGCCGCCCGCCGCTGGGCCTGCAAGGTTTGGCTGCGTTGCAAGCCGCTCGATCTCGGCCTGCGCCTGGGTCATGGCGTCGGCAAGTCTTTGCAACCCTTCGTCCAGCGCGTCAGGGTTTTCCCTTTGCACCATCTCCTCGAACCGGCGCAAGTCCGCCGACAGCGTGCGGGCGCCGATCATTTCGGCAAAGCCGACCAGCTTGTGAACCAGACGCGCGGCACCCGACGTGTCACGCCGGGCCACCAGCCCGCCAAGCTCTGTCCGGGTCATGTCGATCTCGCCGGCAAAGCCACGCAGCGACTTGGCCAGCAGCGCGCCGCCGTCAATGTCGTGGAGATAGGCCAAGGTTTCCGTGTCGAAATCTTCGGTCGAGGCTGGCGCAGGCGGCGGCGGGGCGCCCGCGGCGATCAGGGCCGCAAGCTGCCCAATGTCAAGCGGCTTGCGCAGGCAGGCGTCGAACGCGAAATCGCTCAGCATCACGGCAATCTCGGGCGTCTGGTGCGCGGTTAGTCCGATGATGCGCGCGCTTGCCGATGGCCCGGTGCCACAGCGGATGCGCGCCGCCGCCTTGTCGCCCTCAAGGCCCGACATCTGGATGTCCATCAGGATCAGATCAAAGGCGCGGGTTTCGGCCAGCGCCACCGCGCTTTCGCCGTCGGCGGCCTCGGTCACGCGCAGGCCCGCCCGGGCGAGGGCGGCGCAGGTCAGCTGCCGGATGGTGTCGTGATCCTCGGCCACCAGCACCCGCAGACCGGCCAGCGCGGCGATCGGCGCCTCCGGCGTTTCGTCCGGCGCGGCGGGCACCGCCCCCGCCTCGGGCAGGGTCACGCGCAGCCAGAACCGCGACCCTGCGCCGGGCGTGCTGTCCACCCCCACCTCGCCTCCCATCGCAGCCGCCAGCCTGCGGCAGATGGCAAGGCCAAGGCCGGTGCCCTCTGCCGCCCCGCCATCGCGTTCAAGCATGCCGAAATCGCGAAACAGCCGCGGGATATCCTCGGGCGCGATGCCCCGGCCCGTGTCGGTGACGGCCAGCGTCACCACATGGCCCCCGGCGCCGGTGGCCTCGCCCGTCGCCGTCAGCCGGATGCTGCCGCCCCGCGTGGCCTTGACCGCATTGGTGGCGAAATTGAGCAGCACCCGTCGCAGCGCCATGACATCCCCCAGGAGGGCGGGAAAGGCATCGGCCTGCACCTCGACCGTGGTGCCCTGGCGCGCGGCCTGCGGGCCGACCGCTTCGGCCACCTGGTCCAGCAGGTCGGACAGCGCGAAGGGTTCGGGCCGCAACCGGGCCTCGCCCGCGCCCAACCGGGCCAGTTCCAGCACATCGTCGATCAGGCGCAGCATGCCGTGGCCGTCCTGCTTGATCCGGGCCAGCAGCCGCTCCTTGCTGGCACCTTCCGGCGCATCGCGCACCTGGTCCAGCGTGCCAAGGACCGCGATCAGCGGGGTACGCAGATCATGCGCCAGCACCGCCATCAGCCGCGCCTTGCGCGCATCGGCGGCGCGCACTTCGGCCAGAAGGTGCCCGCGCTCGGTGGCGGCGGCGGCGGACCGCACCGCTTCGGCCTCGGCCCGGCGGCGGTCCAGAATGAGCGCGGCGATGCTGCTGCCCAAAAGCAGAACGAACAGCCCCGACAGGCCGGGCCATGCCGAGCGATAGAGGATCGAGGCAGGCGCGGGGAAAGGCTGCGACACGACAAGCGTCCACCTTGGCGCAACCTCCAGCCGCTGCATGGCAAAAAGCCGGGGCGCCCCGCCCGTTATCGGGGGGCCGATGGCGACCCCGCTGTCGCGCCCGGCAGAGAAGTCGATGAACCACCCCGGCAGGTCCGCCAGCAGAAAGCGCTCGTTGTCGCTTGACCGTGCGATCACCCGGCGCGAGCCATCGGCAAGGGCAGCAAAGTCGCCCTGGGGAAGCGGGGCTTGCGCCAACCACGCCGTGATGTCTGCCAGCGTGACGGTGAACCCCAAAAGCGCGGCGTCGGACTGCGGGACGTCGATCGCCGTCACGGTGGTGATGACCAGCTGGTTTGCCACCTTTCCCAGGAATGCATCCGCCGTCACGGGCTGGCCGGTCAGCCGGCTTTCCTCGAATGCGCGCATGATTTCGGGCCGGTCCGTCGCCGGGTAAGCCGGCGGCAGCACACCGTCAACGGACCGGGTGTTCATCAGCTGCTGAAGTTGCTCGCCCACCGACAGCAGAAGAAATGATCCCCCGAACAGCGCGCCCACACGGCGGGCCTCCCATTCAACCCGCTCGAGGTCGAAATCCTTGCGCAAGGAGTAGGACTGCGCGACCGTCTCCAGCGCCGCGTGGTAGCTGCCCAGCTTCAGATCCACCGCGCGCGCCAGCGACGTGGCATCGGCTTGCGCCTCGATCTCGCGGTCAAGCCGTTCGTGCCGCGCAACAAGGGCTGCGGTCAGCAGAGCGACGACGAGCGCCGCGACCGGCACCAAGCCGACCACAAGCAGGTTCCTCCGCTGACGCGGCCAAGGAAAACGCACGTAAGACAAAAGACCGCCACCTGCCTTTGCGCAACCAGACACGCCGGTTTCCCAGTGGACCACTCTTTGCCAAGGGGGCCAGCCGAGCCGTCGGGAACCTTAGCGATTGTGCGAAGGCAGACAAGGTTTCCTCTATCTTTTGGCGCAGAGGATCACGGAACGGACATCGATGAAGAAAGCGATCGTCGCCGCAAGCTCGCAACGATCCTGACCGATCACGCTGCTGGGGTCTGCACTTCAGCCCGGAAATGCTGATAACGGGGGGAAAAGCAATATTTCCGGGCTGGAACGCACGGTCCTTTTCAGCCCGGAAATACAGCATCCACCCCTCTTCAAAAGAAACGGGGGTAGGATCTGCCAGGTTTCGTCGTCACTCGGGTCGCAGAACGCATACTTGTCCGCAGCCATCATTTCGCTTATCGTCGATTGACGAAATTATCGGGTTTGCAGATGTCGCAGAATGATCCCCTCGCAGAGCTTGCCAAGGCGCTGGCGCATCCGGCGCGCCTTCGCATCCTTCGGCTGCTGCTTGCCACGCCTGGCTGCATCGGAGGCGAGATCGTGGATGCTGTCGGCTTGGCGCAGTCCACGGTGTCCGAGCATCTGCGGATCCTCAAGTCCGCAGGGATCATCTCGGGCGAGATCGACGGCCCACGCGTCTGCTATGCGCTCAACCCTGCCTCCCTGAAACCGCTGGCCGACTTCATCGCCAGCCTGACACCGCCCCCCGGGGATGCCTGCTGTGTTCCTGTTCAAAAGGAAACCGCATGAGCCTGTTCGAACGCTGGCTGACCCTTTGGGTGGCCCTTTGCATTCTTGCCGGGATTTTCCTTGGCAACATCATGCCCGGCATGTTCGGGGCGCTGGCCGATCTCGAATACGCCTCGGTCAATCTGGTGGTGGCCGTGCTGATCTGGGCGATGGTCTATCCGATGATGATCGCCATCGATTTCGGCTCGCTCAAAGACGTCGGACGGCGGCCGAAGGGGCTGATCATCACGCTGATCATCAACTGGCTGATCAAGCCCTTCACCATGGCCGCGCTGGCGGTGCTGTTCTTCAACCACCTCTTTGCCGGGCTGATCGACCCGGCACAGGCACCGGAGTATATCGCCGGGCTGATCCTTCTCGGGGCCGCCCCCTGCACGGCGATGGTCTTCGTCTGGTCGCAGCTCACGAAGGGCGACCCGAACTATACGCTGGTGCAGGTGTCGGTGAACGACCTGATCATGATCGTGGCCTTTGCGCCCATCGTGGCCTTCCTGCTGGGTGTCACCGACATCAACGTGCCGTGGGAAACGCTGATCCTGTCGGTCGTCCTTTACATCGTGATCCCGCTGATCGCCGGGGCGTTGACGCGGCGGGCCCTGATCGCGCGCGGGGGTGAAGCGGCGGTTTCGGACTTCACGGCGCGGATCAAGCCCGTGTCCGTCCTCGGCCTCCTGCTGACGGTGGTGCTGCTCTTCGGCTTTCAAGGGCAGGTGATCATTGCCCAGCCGCTGCTGATCGCGCTCATTGCCGTTCCGATCATCCTCCAGTCCTATGGCATCTTTGCGCTCGGCTATGCCTGGGCCTTTGCGTGGAGGCTGCCGCACAAGGTGGCGGCTCCCTGCGCCCTGATCGGCACGTCGAACTTCTTCGAACTGGCGGTGGCCGTGGCCATAGGCCTCTTTGGCCTCAACTCCGGTGCGGCACTCGCCACGGTCGTGGGCGTGCTTGTCGAGGTGCCGGTGATGCTGTCTCTCGTCGCCTTCGCCAACCGCACCCGCAGCAGGTTCCCGGCATGAGCTTTCCCGTCGTCATCCACCACAACCCGGGCTGCGGCACATCGCGCAATGTCCTCGGGATCATCCGTGCGGCAGGCTACGAGCCGGTCGTGATCGACTATCTCACCGAAGGCTGGACCCGCCCGCAGCTTCTGGCACTATTCGCCGCCGCCGGGATCACCCCGCGCGCGGCGCTGCGCATCGCGCGGTCCCCGGCCGAGGCGTTGGGCCTGACCGCAGACGGGGTCACGGACGCGCACCTCCTCGATGCGATGGTGGCACATCCGGTCCTTGTGAACCGGCCCATCGTCTGCACCCCCAAGGGCGTGCGCCTGTGCCGCCCTTCCGAGGTGGTGCTTGACCTGCTGGACCGCCTGCCGCCAGGGCCGCTGGCGAAAGAGGACGGGCAACTGATCATCGATGCCGCAGGGAACCGCCGGGTCTGAGCTGCCCGTATGACACACCGAACCCCGACGACGCGCGGTTTCCGGGCCTCGACGTGACCGGCTGCTCACGCCCCAACCTGACTTTGCATGCGGGCCCGCCCCCCGCAAATACCTGTTGACTTGCCCTGCGGATCGGCAATGCTGATTTCAAAATAAAGCAGAACATACCAGATTCGAAACAGGGCGGATCCTATGACTGCACCCGTCGACCCCGGCAATGGGGACGAGACGCGCCGGTTTGGCCGTGAGGATTTGCGGCTGCTCGGCCAGCATCTGCGCGAACGGCGGCTGGCCGCAGGCTTCACCATGCGGCGTCTGGCCGAGGCCAGCGGCGTCAGCGTGGCGGCGATCCGTGCGCTCGAGGCCGGGGGCACCAACCCGAGCCTTCCCACCGTCATCCTTGTGGTCGAGGCGCTTGGCACCACCATCGACCGGGCGCTGTCGGCGGTCCGCGCCGCGCGGGGCCGGGTGGTGGTGACCCGTGCGGGCACGGGTCGGGGCGGGCAGCCGCTGTCGACCGGGCTGGCCGAGGCGGTGCTGCAGGCCGCGACGATCCTGCTGGCGCCCAAGGCCACGGGCCCGGTTCCGCCCCCGCTGGAGCGGCATGCGGCGATGTGCATGGTGCTGGACGGCACCCTTGCGGTGACCACCGCCGAAGGCGACCGCATCGTGCTGGAAACCGGCGACAGTTACCACGCCGAACCCCGGGTCGTGCAGGGCTGGGCCAATGCCGGCGACCGCCCGGTGCGTCTGCTTTGCGCCGCCGACACCCGGATCACGGCCCCCTCCCCAGGAAAGGAAGCCACCCCATGACCCCGGCTGCGGACGTGACCTATCTGGTTGCCACGGATGTGGGCGGCACCTGCACCGATACCATCGTCTTTGGCAGCGACGGCGCCATCCACATCGGCAAGGCGCTGTCCACACCGCCTGCCTTTGCCGACGGGGTGCTGAATTCCATCGCCTCGGCGGCGGGGCCGATGGGGCTGACGCTCGAGGCGCTGCTGGCGCGCACGCACCTTTTCATCCACGGCTCCACCGTGGTGGACAACACCGTGCTGACCCGCGACGGCGCGCGGACCGGGCTGATCACCACCGCAGGGTTCGAGGACACGCTGCACGTCACCCGTGGCGCCTATGGCCGCTGGTCCGGCCTGACCGAGGACCGCATCAAGCATCCGGTGAAAACCGACCGCGCCCCGGCGCTGGCCTTGCGCGACCATGTGATGGGCGTGCCCGAACGGGTGGACTGCGACGGCGATGTGGTGCTGCCCCTGGACGAGGCGGCGGTGGAACGCGCGGTGCGCCATCTGGTGGCCGGCAAGGGCGTTCAGGCGATTGCCGTGTCGTTCCTGTGGTCCTTTCTCAACCCCGCGCACGAGGCGCGGGTGCGCGACATCATCGCCCGCGTGGCGCCCGGCACCTATGTCACGCTGTCGAGCGACATCGCCCCGGTGCCGGGGGAATACGAACGCACCTCGACCGCCGTCATCAACGCCTATGCCGGCGAGATCACCCGCAGCTACCTCACGTCGCTGCAATCGCTGCTGGCCGACCGCGGCTACCGGGGCGCCACCATGGTGATGCAGGGCTATGGCGGCCTGCTGCCCGCGTCCGAAGCCGCCGCCCGCGCCGTGGGCATGATCGAATGCGGCCCGGCGGCCGGGGTGATCGGGGCCAAGTTTCTGGGCGACCTGATGGGCGACCGCGACGTGATCGCGGCCGACATGGGCGGCACCACCTTCAAGGTCGGCGTCATTCAGGACAGCCTGCTGGAATATGCCCGCGAGCCCATGGTGGACCGCTTCCACTACATCGCGCCCAAGATCGAGGTGGTGTCGATCGGCGCAGGCGGCGGGTCCATCGTGTCGGTCGATCCGCGCACACGGCTGCCGCGCGTGGGCCCGCGCAGCGCGGGCGCCACGCCCGGCCCGATCTGCTATGGCCAGGGCGGCGACGAACCCACGCTGACCGATGTGATGCTGATGATCGGCTACATGGACCCCGGCCATTTCCTGGGGGGCTCGATCACGCTGGACCGCGACCGCACCGAACGGCTGTTCGCGCAGAAGGTGGCCGACCCCTTGGGCCTTTCCCCGACCGAGGCCGCCATCGGCATCTACCGCATCGCCAGCGCCCAGATCACCGACCTGATCCGCGAGATCACCGTGGAACGCGGGCTTGATCCGCGCGATTTCGTGCTGCACGCCTTTGGCGGCACCTGTGGCATGCTGGCCGCCGCCTTTGGCGAGGAACTGTCGGTCCGCCGGGTCGTCATACCCTACACCGCGTCGGTCAACTGCGCCTTCGGGCTGGTGTCGGCCGACATCGCGCATGAATACAGCGTCACCCGCACCCTGCCGGCCGCCACCCCGGCGGCCACGCTGAACGCGCTGTTCGCCGACATGGAAACCCGCGCCCGCGCCCAGTTGGAGGCCGAAGGCGTGCCGCCCGACCGCATGCGGATGGAATGGTCGGCCGACCTGCGCTACACCCGCCAGGTCCACGAGGTGACCACCCCGGTCAGTGCCGCCACCCCGCTCACCGAGGACGGCATGCGCCGCCTCGTCGATGACTTCGAGGCGCTTTACGAACGCAAATACGGCAAGGGGTCGGCCTACCGCGAGGCGGGCATCGAGATGACGATGTTCCGCCTGACCGCCCGCGGCCTGATGCCCCGCCCGCGCCTGCCCGAAACCCCCGAAGGCGCCCCCGATGCCACCCCCGCGCTGATGGGCACGCGGCCCATCTTTGACGGCGCCTCGGGCGGCATGGTGCCGGGGCGCATCTATGATTTCACCCGGCTTCAGCCCGGCATGGAACTGTCGGGGCCTGCCGTGATCCACACGCCCATCACCACCATCGCGCTGCACACCGGCCACCACGCCCGGATGGACCGCTGGCGCAACATCGTGGTCGAATATGGCCAGTGACCCCGCCCCGCACCCCCCGACAGGAGAGCGTCCCATGGACCCGATGACCTTCTCGATCATCCGCCACCGGCTGTTCCGCATCGTGGACGAGGCGGTGATCACCCTCAAGCATGTGTCGGGCAGCGCCATCACCAACGAAGGCCATGACCTGATGGTGTCGCTGTATCGCGCCGACGGATCGCTGCTGATGGGGGGCGTGGGGTTCCTGCACCACCTGACCAGCGCCGCCGAGGCCTGCAAGGCGATCATCCGCCGCTTTGACGGGGACATCGGCGAAGGCGACGTGTTCTTGCTGAACGATCCCTATACGGCGGCGCTGCACACCTCGGACATCTACCTCGTGTCGCCGATCCATGTGGAGGGTCGGCTGGTGGCATGGTCGGCGTGTTTCGTCCATGTCACCGACATCGGCGCGGTGAACCCCGGCGGGTTTGCCCCGCAGGCACCCGACATCTTCTCCGAAGGCTTCTCGTCGCCCGGCCTGCGGCTGGTGCGCGGCGGCGAGATCTGCCGCGATGTGCTGGACACCATCCTCAACATGGTCCGCTCGCCGGAAATGGTGTCGCTCGACCTCAGGTCGATGATCGCGTGCAACAACGTGGCGCGCGACCGCATGCAGGCCCTGTTCCGCAAATACGGGGCGCAGACCGTGGATGCCGCCTGCGCCACGCTGATCGAACAGTCCGAACAGCTGTTCCGCGCCCGCCTGCGCGAATTGCCCGATGGCAGCTGGCAGTCGCGCCAGTATCTGGACGTGAACGGCACCACCGCCCGCGTCGTGCTGACCATGACCAAGACCGACGACCGGCTGGTGTTCGATTTCACCGGCTCGGACCCGCAAAGCGCGTTTTCCATCAACTGCACGAAATGGGCATCCCTGGGCGGGTTGTTCGCGCCGCTGTTCCCGCTGCTGTGCTATGACATCACCTGGAACGAAGGCGTGATCCGCCCGGTCACCATGATCGCCCCCGAAGGCAGCATCGTGAACTGCACGCGCCCCGCGCCGGTGTCGGTGGCCACGGTGGGGGCGATCCAGTCGGTCAACAACGCCGCCTGCACCACCATCGGCAAGATGCTGGCCGCCTCTGACCGCTACCGCGACGAGGCGACCGCCGTCTGGCACGCCAACCACTTTGCCATCTTCAAGTTCGGGCGCAACCAGCGCGGCGGCTATTCCATCGGCATCCTGACCGAAACCTTCGCCGGCGCGGGCGGCGCGCGCAGCTTTGCCGACGGGGTGGAAATCGGCGGCGAAATCCCCAACCCGATCAGCCGCATGGCCAATGTGGAGACGGTCGAGGCCAGCTTTCCCGTGCGCTACCTGTTCCGCCGCCGGGCCATCGATTCCGGCGGTCCGGGGCAATACCGGGGTGGCACGGGCGGGGAAATGGCGCTGGTGCCGCACAAGGCGCCCGATGGTGGCATCGACTATGTGATCTCGGGCAAGGGCACCCGCCACCCGATGAGCGAGGGTCTGGCCGGGGGCTGGCCGGGGGCGCCCAATGCCTATGTCTGGGTGCATGCCCCCGAAGGCGGCGACGGTGCCCCGGTGGTGGCCAGCGACGGGCTGGCGGCGCTGGAGGGCGACCATCAGCGCGTGTCCTGGGGGGTCTATCCCCTGCGCGGGCGCGATGCGCTTTATGTGCGCTGGAACGGCGGCGGCGGCTGGGGCGACCCGGTGACGCGCGACCCGCAGGCCGTGGCGGACGATGTGGCCGCGGGCCTTGTCAGCCCCGGGGCGGCGCTGGCGATCTATGGGGTGGCGCTTGATGGCGCTGGCGGGCCCGACGCGCCGGGCACCGAACGGCGGCGCGCGGCGATCCGCGCCGAACGGCTTGAGCAGGAGGCAGCGCAATGACCGGCACCGCACCCACCACCGACCGCCATATCTCCCCTGCCGTGGCGCTGCGCGGCACCGGGGCGGCAGCGCGCCATGTCTGCACCGCCTGCGGCGGCGATCTGGGCCCGGCGGACAGGCCGTGGAAGGACCATGCCCGGTGCCGCGAGATTGCGCTGCATCTGGCGGGCGGCCCCGCCTATGACACCGGCGAACGCGAGGTGTTCCTGCGCCAGTTCTGCTGTCCGGGCTGTGCCACGCTGCTGGATACCGAAACCGCGATGGCGGGCGACCCGTGGCTGACCGACAGGCGGGCCGGATGACCGGCCAGCCCCATCCGCAGGCCGCCCGGCCCGAGGCCGGGGACGGCCCCGAGGGGCTGGGCCGCACGCTGCGGGCCTTGCGCCAGGAACGGGGCTGGAGCCTGAACGAGCTGTCGCTGGCCAGCGGGGTGCCCACCTCGACCATCTCCAAGATCGAGAACGCCCAGATGAGCCCCAGTCTGGTGCATGCGATCAACCTTGCCGCCGCGCTGGAGGCGAACCTCGGCTTTCTGGTCGCGCGCGGCGCCCGGCGCCCGGCGCCGTTTTCGGTGGTGCGCGGGACCACGCGCGCACAGATCGACCTGCCCGAGATGGCGCTGACCCTGCAGGACCTGCACGGCGGCTTCGCGCCCAACCTGCTCGAGGCGCGGCTGGGCGTGATCGCCCCCGGCGCGCGGTCCGGCGACGAACCCATGCGCCACGCCGGCGAGGAGATCTGCCATGTGCTGGAAGGCGCGATCCGCTACACCATCGCCGACACGGTGCACGACCTGTCGCCCGGCGACACCATCCATTTCAAATGCTCGGACCCGCATCTTTGGGAAAACCGCGCCGCCGGGGAAACCCGTGTGGTGTGGATCTTCTCGGACGGGCTGAGCTTCTAGGCGCCGCTTGCGGGCGGCACAGGGGACGGAGACACGACCATGCACCAGACCGCCATCCGGCAGGAGATCATCGACCGCGTGCTGGCGCGGCGCGGCAGGCTGCACCTGTTCGACCAGCTTGACCCGAGGCAGACGGCGGTGGTGGTGATCGACATGCAAAACACCTTCTGCCAGCCCGGCGCGCCTGCCGAGGTGCCGCTGTCGCGCAGCATCGTCGATCCGATCAACCGCCTGAACGCCGGGGTGCGCGCGGCTGGCGGGCATGTCATCTGGTGCACCCATGCCAACATGGCCGCGCCGGGCGGCGGCAGCGACTGGCGGGGCTTTTTCGACAACTTCGTGGCCGACGAGGTGCGCCAGCGCACCATCGAAAGCCTGTCGCCCGGCGGCGCGGGCCAGCAGATCTGGCCCGAGCTGCAGGTGGCCAACACCGATCTCACCATTTTCAAGAACCGCTATTCCGCGCTGATCCCCGGATCTTCGGGGCTGGAGCGGCTCTGCCGCAGCCTTGGCATCACCACCCTGCTGATCACCGGCACCAAGACCAACGTGTGCTGCGAATCCACCGCCCGCGACGCGATGATGCTGGATTTCAACGTGGTCATGGTGTCCGACGCCTGCGCCGCGCTGTCGGACGACGAACACCGCGCCACGCTGGAAACCATCATCCAGCAGTTCGGCGACGTGCGGAGCGTGGACGAGGTTCTGGCCATCCTGACGCCGCCATCCGATCCGGGCTGACCCCGGCACCGAACAGACACCGACACCGACACCAACAATAACACGAACAGGGAGAACGACCATGACTGCACGATCCTGCGCTGCCTTCGCCTTCGCCCTCGGGCTTGCGACCCTGCCCCTTCCGGTCGCGGCCGAAACGCTGCGGGTGGCCCTGGTGCTGCCCGGCCCGATCTCGGACGGCACCTTCAACTCGGCCGCCCACAAGGGCATCGAGGCCGCCAAGGCCAAATACGGCATCGAGGTCTCGATCCGCGAGAACACCGACTTTGCCCAGATCACCGAGGCGCTGACCGCCTATGCCCGCGAAGGCTATGACGTGATCATCGGCCACGGCTTTCAGTTCGCCGAGCCGGTGCTGGAAATCCATGCCGACTATCCCAGGACGTGGTTCATCGTGAACACCGCGCAGGTGTCGGCCGAACCCAATGTCGCCTCGTTCGACAACCGCTGGGGCGATGCGGGCTATATCGCGGGCGCGGTGGCGGGGCTGGTCACGCAAAAGGGCATCGTGGGCCATATCGGCGGCATCCCCGTGCCGGTGATCGAGGATTACAACGCAGGCTTCGCGCGGGGTGCGGCGCGGGTGAAACCCGACGTCAAGGTGCTGTCGGCCTATGTCGGGTCGTTCTCGGACATCGCCAAGGGCGCCGAGATCACCACCTCGCTGATCGAACAGGGCGCCGATGTCGTCACCTCGACCGGCAACGAGAACGTGGTGGGCACCATCCAGGCCGCCACCCAGGCCGGGGTCATGGCCATCGGCACCGCGTTTGACAGCCACGCCTTCGCCCCCGACACCATCGTCACCACCGCGCTGATCAACATGGACGTCAACATCGACATGGCGATCGGCAAGGTGATCGACGGGTCGATCCTGCCGCAGGCCTATGTGCTGGGGCTGAACGAGAACGGCATCGGGCTGGCCCCGTTCCGGGGCCGGTTCGAGGCGATGATGGATGCCGACAAGCGCGCCGTGATCGACGCGGTGCTGGCCGACGTGGCCGCCGGCAAGACGCCGTGACCCCCACGGCAACCCGCGTCGAACCGCCGGTGCTGGCCCTCTCGGGCCTGACCCGGCGCTATGGCGACGTGGTTGCCGTCGATGCCCTGTCGCTGACCCTGCGGCGGGGCGAGGTGGTGGCCCTGCTGGGCGAGAACGGGGCCGGCAAAAGCACGGTGGTCAACATGGTGGCGGGCATGACCCAGCCCGATGCCGGCACCATCACCATCCGGGGCGAGCCCCGCCGCCTGACCTCGGCGCGGGCCGCACTCGGCGCCGGGATCGGCGTGGTCCACCAGCATTATGCGCTGGTCAGCAGCTTCACCGTGGCCGAAAGCTTTGCCTTGGGCGAGGTGGCGGGCCGGCTCGACCGCCCGGCGCTTGCGGCACGGGTCCGGGGGCTGGCGGCGGAGGCGGGCCTGTCGGTCGATCCGGGGGCGATGATCGGATCGCTCGACGTGGCAGGCCAGCAGCGGGTAGAGATCCTGAAGGCGCTGGCGCGCGACATCGACCTGCTGGTGCTTGACGAACCCGCCGCCGTGCTGACCCCGGACGATGCCGAACGGCTGTTTGCCATGGTGCGCCGGTTGCGCGACCGGGGGGTGGCGGTGCTGCTGATCACCCACCGGCTGGCCGATGTGTTCTCGGTCTGCGACCGCGCGGCGGTGATGCACCGTGGCCGACTGGTGGCCGACCGCCCGGTGGCCGGGCTGACGGCGGCGGAACTGGTGTCGCTGATGATCGCCGGGGTGCCCGACGCCGCGGCGGCGGCGGCGCTGGCCCGCACGGCCACCGGCGACCTTTCGCCCGACGGCCATGCCCCCGCCCCCCCGGCCCCGCATGCCCCCGCAGGCCCTGCGGTGATGCGGGTGCGGGACGTGACGCTGCGCCGGGCCAATGGCTCGGTCGCGGTGGCGGGCGTGGGGTTCGACCTGCACGCCGGCGAGATTCTGGCCGTGGCCGGGGTCGATGGCAACGGCCAGACCGAACTGGTGCGCTGCATGGCCGGGCTGGAGCGGCCCGCCGCCGGGCGCATCACGCTTGAGGCCGCCACCTCTGACGACCCCTCCGGCTGGACGCCGGGGCATCTGCGCGCGCTGGGTGTGGCCCATGTGCCCGACGACCGCCGCCGCCACGCCATAGCCCCCGGACTGGGGTTGCTGGACAACTTCCTGCTCAGCCATGTGCCGATCGGGCGCTATCTGCGGCGCGGGCTGGTGGACCGCGTCCAGGGCCGCGCCGACACCGAAGCCGCCATCGCCGCCTTCGGCATCCGCGCCACCGGGCCGGACCAGCCGGTGGGGCGGCTGTCGGGGGGCAACCAGCAAAAGCTGGTGCTGGCGCGCGAACTGTCGGCGCAGCCCCGCGTCGTGCTGGCCGCCCATCCGTCGCGCGGGCTGGATATCCGCACCATCGCCTTCGTGCAGGACCGGCTGCGCGCCGAACGCGACCGGGGGGCGGCCATCCTGCTTGTGTCCGCCGACATGGGCGAGATCGAGGGGCTGGCAGACCGGGTGATCGTGCTGGCCGGGGGCACGGCGCGCGGCCCGGTGCCGCTGGCGCAGACGACACGGGCGGAGGTGGGCGCATGGATGGCCGGACACTGACCCCCCGCCGCCCCGAGGCGCGGCTTGCGCTGGTGGTGCTGGCCGCAGGCGTGGCGCTTCTGGCCGGGCTGATCTGGCTGGCGGGGGAAAACGCGCTGCGGGCGCTGGTGGCGCTGGTGCAGGGCGGGTTCCTGACCCCCTCGGGGCTGGCCGATACGGTGGTGCGCGCCATCCCGCTGTGTCTGATCGGGCTGGGGGTTGCCTGCGCCTTCCGGGCGGGGGTGTTCAACATCGGGGGCGACGGCCAGTTGCTGATCGGCGCCTGTGCCGCGGTGGCGGTGGTGCCGCTGCTGGCGGGCCTGCCCGCGCCCTTGGCGCTGGCAGGGCTGATGCTGGCGGGCATGGCGGGCGGGGCCGCCTGGGGGCTGGTGGCCGGGGTGCTGAAGGCCCGGTTCGGCGCGAACGAGATCATCGCCACCATCATGCTCAACTACATCGCGGTGCAGGTGCTGTCGTGGCTGGTGCGCGGGCCGTTGCAGGAACCGGCGGGGGTGTTCCCGCGCTCGGCCCGCCTGCCGGGCGAATTGCGCCTGCCGGTGCTGATCGACGGCACCCGGATCTCGGCCGGCCTTGTGGTGGCGCTGGTCGCGGTGGGGGTGGTCTGGATCTTGCTGGCGCGCAGCCGCTGGGGCTACGGCGTGACCCTGACCGGCCAGAACGCCGAGGCCGCGCGCTATGGCGGGGTGCGCCCCGGATGGGTGGCCATCTCGGTGCTGGCGGCCGGGGGGGCGCTGGCGGGCCTTGCGGGCACGGTCGAGGTTGCGGGCCTGCATGGCCGCCTGCAGGAAGGGTTCGCCACCGGCTTTGGCATCACCGCCATCGCCGTGGCCTTGCTGGCGCGGCTCAACCCGCTGTGGGTGCCGGTCACCGCCATGGGGTTTGCCGGGCTTTACGTGGGGTCGGGCACGGTGGCGCGCGCCACGGCGGTGCCGTTCCCCCTGGTCAACGTGATCGAGGCGGTGGTCATTCTGGGCTTTCTTGCGCTCGGGGTCCTGCGCCGCCGCCCGGCTTTGGAATAGGTGGGCGATGGACTGGATCGTGATCACCGGACTGTTGGCAAGCGGCGTGCGGTTCGCCATGCCGATTCTGTTCGCGGCGCTTGGCGAAACCGTGGGGCAACGCGCGGGCGTGCTGAATGTCGGGCTGGAAGGCATCATGCTGGTCGGCGCCTTTCTGGCCGTGGTGGTGGCCATGCAGACCGGCACGCCCTGGGGCGGGCTGGCGGCCGCCATCGCCGGGGGCACGGCGATGGGGCTGTTGCACGGGGTGTTCTGCGTGCGGCTGAAGGTGGATCAGATCGTGGCGGGCATTGCGCTGATCCTGCTGGGCCTCGGGCTGTCGGGCTTTGGCTACCGGCTGGTCACCGCCGGGGGGGCGCCTGGCCAGGTGCCGGGGTTCCAGCGGCTGAACCTTGGGCCGCTGTCGGACCTGCCGTTCCTCGGGCCGGTGCTGTTTTCGCATCCCGCGCCGGTCTATCTGGGGCTGGCCTGTGCGGTGGCGCTGGCCTGGGGGCTGTCGCGCACCGGCATCGGGCTGGGCATCCGGGCCGTCGGCGAAAACCCCAAGGCCGCCGATGCCGCCGGCATCGATGTTGACCGGGTCCGCATGGCGGCCTGCGCCTTTGGCGGCGCGATGGCGGGGGTGGGGGGCGCCTTTCTGTCCACCGCGCAACTGGCGGGGTTCGTGGAGAACATGGTGTCCGGGCGCGGCTTCATCGCCATCGCCTGCGTGGTCTTCGCGCGCTGGAACCCGCTGGGCGCGGTCGCCGTGGCGCTGGCCTTCGGCATTGCCGAGGCCGCGCAGATCCGGTTGCAGACGCTTTATCCCGGCGTGCCCTATCAGGCCTTCGTCCTGCTGCCCTATGTGCTGGCGCTGGTCGGGCTGGTCTCGGCGGCCCGGACGGTGCATCTGCCCTCGGCCCTGGCGCGGCCCTACCGCAAGGACTGATCAATGCGCGGCGGCAAAGGCGCCGCTGGCGCGCTCGGGGCCGTGCCCTTCGGGCAGATCGTCAAAATCCCCCCGGAGCGCCTTGAGCGCATAGCGTTCGCGTTCGATTTCGCCCGGCGTGCGGAACCCCAGCGCCCGCAGCACCGGCACCGGCGGGCACCAGCCCTGCACCGCATGCTGCAACAAGAACCCCGTCACCGCGAGCGGCAGAAAGGCCCACCGGCGGTCATGCGCCATCGACAGCACCGTTCCGGTCAGCGCCAGCGTGGCGGCATTGGCCTGGATCGCGCGCTCGATGTCCCATTCCTCGTCCAGCGCGCGCAGGCGGCGTTCGATGAGATGGGGCCGCGACGCATACCACTCCAGCCGGTCGGCGGCCTCCCGCTCGATCGCGCGGTGCGTCTCGGGGCTGCCCAGGGATCGGGTGGCGGTCTTGGCAAGCATCGGAGGGTCCTTTCCTGACAAGGGGCACCCCGACGTAATGCGCGACACCCCGCGATTGTTCCTCCTTCCCGGTCAGGCCACGGGGCACAGCCGGTCGGGGCGCAGGCGGTCTTCGCCCGACCACAGATAAAGGCAGGGCTGGTGCGGGTAATCCAGACTGCTGGCCTTGGGGTGGGCGAGGCGCGGGGCACCCGGCCGCTTGTAATGGCCGACCAGAACGGGCGGTGCCGCCGGATCATAGATCGCCGCCGCCACCTCGGGCGGCAGCGGGCCACGGGGCAACTGGCCGGGGTCCGGCACATCCAGAACGGCCTCGGGCCATGTCGCCGCACCTGCGTTCCACCACGCGATCTGGACCGTCTCGCGCTCCTGCCCGTCGGTGCCGCGCACCGTGGCGCAGGCGGGCAGCCGCACCTTCGGCCCCGACACCAGGGTCCTGACCGCACGCCCGAACGGCGTGCTGCCCTGCGCGATTTCCGCCAGATCCGCCGCCTGCAGCAGCCCGTCGGGCCGCCGCCGGCGGATCAGCGCGACATCAGGGGCGGACCAGCAGGCATGCGCCAGCCGCAGGCCGCCGACCTCGCGCCAAAGTGGCAGCGCGGCCAGAAACCAGTCGGTCCAGCGCCGGGCCTCGGGGGTGGCCATGCCGAAGGTGTCGATGAAGGCTTGATGCTTGCGCCGGTGGTCTTCGGCGTCCGGCAGCAGGGGCGCGCCGGTGGCATCGGGGGTATGAAACAGGATCGCGTCCAGCTCGTGGTTGCCCATCACCGCCTGCGCGTGCCCTGCGTCCAGCAGGCCGCGCACCCGCGCCAGCACCGCCTTGTCGGCCGGGGCCGGGGCCTCGGGGGCGGCGTCGATGAAATCGCCCAGGAACAGCACCCGCGCCCCCGCAGGCACCGCCGCCAGCGACGCCTCGAGCCGGTCGAGATCGGCATGAAGGTCAGGGATCACGGCATGTGTCGTCATGCGGGGTCAATGCAGGACACCCGCCAAGGTTCGGGCCGGGGCGGCGGCAGGCGGCGGGCCGCCTACCGGGCGCGGGGGGCGGTGCCGGTGGCCATGAGGTGGCGCACGAAGGCGCTGTCGGTCCAGCGCACCGACAGCGCGGGGTCGTGGATCGTCTCGCGCCCTTCGCTGACCAGTGCAAGGTATTTGCGGTATTCCTCGGCATCGTTGAAATGCTGGCGGCGCGCGACCTCGGCCTCGGCCTTGGCGCGGAAGGCGGCATTGTATTTGAAATGCGCCAGCAGCATCTCGCGCGGGGCCAACCGCGCACCGCCCACGTAATGCAGCCCCTCGGTCAACCGCATCCAGGGCCGGTAGCGCAGCAGCGCGAGCTTCTGCGCCACGAAAAGTTCGGGCCGCGACCCCGGGATCAGCCGGTGGCGCAAGGCGCTGGTCCAGGTCGGCTGGTCCGAAAACGGCCCGCGCGCGAACGAGGTGGTCAGGAACGGGTCGGCATCGGTGCAGCCGGCCTCGGCAAAGGGGCTGGTGCGGAACGTGGCGCCCGACAGCGGGCCCTCGGGATACATGTCCAGCATGAACAGCCGCACGGCATCGGCATCGGCAAAGTCGCCCTCCTCCAGCAGCGCGGGCAGATCGCCGGTGGCGCGGGCCTCCCAGACCAGAAGCTCGTCGGCATCCGCCACCAGCGTCCAGACCCCCGGCCGGAACGCCGCCAACAGCGCCTCCTGCCAGGCGACGCCATACATCGACTTGCCATAGGGCGTGTCGACGGAAAACAGCGCCACGTCGGGCTGGTCCAGCAGATGGTCCAGCGTGCCGTCATCCGACCCGTTGTCGGCAATCAGGAACCCCCCCACCCCCAGCGCGCGGTAATGCGCCAGAAACTGCGGCAGCATGAACATCTCGTTGCGCAGGCAGGCGACCACGGCAACGGGGGCCGCGGCCACGGCGCGCAGCCGGTCCTGCGGGCTGACCAGATCCAGCGCGTTCGACCCCGCCCCGAAGCGCAAGGGCTGAAAGCTGGGCCAGACCTTGCCGCGCCGGGGCAGCGGCTGGCGGGCACCGGCCTGCGCCTGGCCTTGGGTCACATGGGTATCCAGATGCGCCACCGCGATGCCGGCCCCGGCAAAGGGGCGCGGCCCGTTTTCCCATTGCGGCACCGTCACGCCCGACGGCCCCGCCCGGCGTTCCACCGCCGCGCGCCAGCCTTCGCCCACCACCCGGATGCCCCCGAGCGCCAGAAGGTCGCCCAGCAGCTTGTCCTCCATGAATGACACCCCGATCAGGCGGCGGCCTTCGGGGCTGGCCGACGCCTCGAGGGCCGCCGCCATCGCCCGGCGGCTGAGCACATAGCCCGACCCGCCATCGGCATAGCTTGAAGGTTCGGGCGATTTGTCCAGGTCCAGCCGCCCGCGCGCGCTGGCGGCCTTGGCCCGGTGCCAGGTGCGGTCCATCTGGCCGCGCACGCGGGTCAGGGGGCGGCCCAGATAGTCGTATTTCAGGTGCTGCAGGCCCCCGAACAGCGCCGCCACATCGACAAAGCAATCATCGTCGATCTTCAGCAACCGGGCAAAGCGGGTGTGGTCATGCACCCAGCGGATCATGGCAAGGGTCTTTTGCGGCAGGCCCTCGTAATCGTCGGGGGCATCCAGATGCACGACATCGCCCACCCGTGTCCCGGCCTCGGCCCCGGTGGCGCCCCCCACCACCACGACATGCGGAATGCCAAGCGCCGCAAGGTCGGCCAGCCAGCCCGCGCGCAGGGCGGGGATGCGGGTTTCCAGATAGGGGCGGCAGGAAAACACCACCACCAGCGTGTCATGCAGCGCCGATGCCCCCGGCCAGTCGGCGGCGGCAAGGGGCAGGTCGGGGCTGCGGGCGGCGGCGGCAAAGGGCGCCAGCGCGCGCACCAGGGCGGGGGGCAGCGG